>JAICXC010000196.1 GCA_025980665.1 Bryobacteraceae bacterium | reverse complement strand
GTTTCCCGTTCCCGGCTTAAAACTGATGAACGCGGCCGGATTGGTGGCGTGGCCGTCCACAATAATTTCGCTGATGTTGGTGAAGGGAACAATGACAGCGCTGTTCCTTGAAACTATCCGTGAATCGATCATGGCGACTCCGCGGCCGGTCGGGAACCAAAGGCGCCCGTCGCTGGTCCGCGCTCCTCCTCCGGCAGCAGGCACCGCGGGAGCGCATTGCGCGCTCCGAAGTCCATCGGCGACGCCGTAATTGTCGGGCTTTAATTCCCGAATCTTCCCGGCGGCGAAATCGAGGAGCTGCTGTTTTGCAATCCGGCAAATACCGCGCGTGGTGCTGAGCCAGAGAAATCCAAGGCCATCGTCGTCGATGTGCGACACGTTGTCGCTCAGGAGCCCGTCGCGCGCGGTGAAATTGTGAAAGGCGCCGTTCCGGAACAGACTCAAGCCCCCACCGAACGTCCCGACCCAGAGTGTGCCATCCGGCTCGGCATAAAGCGAGCGCAGTTCGTTGCTCCCGAGGCCGTCCTTCGTCGTAAACCGCCGGGTGCGCTTTTCCGCGCCCAAAGCGTTCTCTATCTTCCAGAGACCAGTGTGCAGAAGCGCCGCCCAGATGGTCCCGTCCGGTGTCTCAAGGAGCGAAACTCCGAACCCCGAAGCGATGGAGTGCCACTGTGATCCATCGAACTCGAAGACGCCCATCGAATTTGCCGCCCACAGGTGGCCATGGCGATCCACGAGCGCGTCATAAACGGATCGTGTTTCCGGATTGGGCACGACGTAGTGCGAGAATTTTCCCGCGCGTAACCGATCCAGTCCCCCTTTGGAGCCGATCAACAGGTCTCCGTTTGGGTCGTCGCGAATATTGTAGACCTCGTTGGCCGACAGGCCCTCGCTGGTCCCAAACCTTCGGGTCTTCCCTGGTTCAAGCTGAACCAGGCCGCTATCGTGATACCCGAACCATATTCTTTGGCTCATGTCCTGGTGAACCACGAAGGGCTCGTCGCTAGGCAGTCCCTCGGGCTGGCCGTAGGTCGTGAAAAGATCGTCGCGGAGACGAGTCACGGAACTGTTGGTGCCGACCCAGAGATCGCCTTCGCGATCCTCGAACAGTGCCCAAACCAGGTCCCGGTCCTCTTTGGTCTCTGCGGGAAAGGTGGTGAACCGGCCGTTTTGAAAGCGGCTCAGGCCTACCGATGTTCCTATCCATAGATTCCCTGCGCGGTCCTCGCGCATCGCCAGCACAAAATCGCCCGGAAGTCCGTCGCGCGCCGTGTATCGCTGTGTGCCGCCATCGGGCCGAACCAGCACGATTCCCTTGGTTCCACCGATCCAGAAACCGCGTGCGTCTTCTAATATCGAAGTGACAATGTTCCCGCTGAGATCCTTAGCGTAGAAGGGGATAAAACGGTCTCCGGACAGCTTCGCCACGCCGCCCTTACCGCCGACCCATATCCCATTGTCGCGGTCCGCATAAATCACCCGGCCGGGTGTGATCGGATCGACACTCGCTTTCGGGAAGTTTGTGAATTTGCCGTTCTCATATCTGCTGACGATGCCGCCCGCGGCGAGCCATATCGCTCCGTGGTGATCCTCGGTCAGCGCGGTGACCGAGCCCGGCGGCAGTCCATCCTTTGCCGTGAAGACCTTGAAGATTCCTTTCGAGTACCGCGCCAATCCGTCAAATGTACCAATCCATAGATCGCCGTTCCGGTCCACGCAAAGTTTCGCGACCGTATTGCCCGGCAGCGATCCGTCGCTCTTTGTGAACGTTACGAAGTCGTAGCCGTCGAAGCGGACCAGCCCTTCGTTCGTGCCCAGCCATAGGAAGCCATCCCGGGTTTGTGTAATGGCGCGGACTGTGTCTTGTGGAAGACCTTGTTCTTGCCTCCAGACGGTTCGCGTGTATTGCGTAAGCGTCTTGGCCGGGTCGAGCGCAAGCACGCCCCCAGACAGCGCTACGAGGATACCGACCTGGGCCTTAAATGAATGCATTTCCGCCACAGGTTAATCTATCAGACATCGCAAGTAAGAACGAAGCTCTTTGTGAAGGCGATGACCCATCCGGGTCATTGACCGTACCGGAACGGCATGATAGCTTCGTGAAGCGCATAGGCTTGAGGAGACATCTCAATGAAGCATTTGATTGCTTTCATGGCACTGTTAGCGAGCGCAGCAGCGCTCATTGCGAGCGAAGCAGCGGTTTACGTTGACCACGATACGGCCGCGGCAGCCTTCAAAAAGGGAGGATCGTTCGCAAAAGGCTCCGATTTCGCCGCCTCCGGCGCGCACCGGGGTAAAGCCGGTCAGGTGGAAGTGCACGAAAAGGAAACCGACATCATATATATTACGGACGGCGAGGCGACCTTCGTCACGGGCGGCACCATGGTCGGCGGAAAGTCGTCGAGGGCAGGCCAGTGGCTCGGCACGGACATTCAAGGCGGCGAGTCTCATCATTTAACCAAGGGCGACATCGTCGTGGTTCCAGCCGGAACGCCGCACTGGTTCAAAGAAGTTCCTTCGGGCATCGACTATTTCCTTGTCAAAGTAGTTAAGCCTTAGGCAGCAATCCCAAGCTGCGAACGTGAAATCGGTCTGATCTGGCGGATCTGGGCTAGTTCGCGTCGAGGCTCGTGGATATTTCGTGGAGTTCATGTGGATTCGCCACGCCGCCGATCACGAAGCATCAGCGGGCACCCGCCGCAGTTGAAGAAGTAGCCTATGCCATGGGGATCTTTGCGAAAACGGTGCGACGTGACTGGAACTTTGCAAACGCCTGGCTTCAGGCCGAATTGTACGGTAAGGGCCGATGAGGCTCGGTGGAGATCCCACCGCAGTTCGGGAGAAACGTTGGGCTACTGCGAGAGTGGTGCCAGCAGACGAGAAGCAATCGCCGAGTGAAAACCAAGTTTGGACTCCATTTGGACTCCACAGAGGCCCTCTACCGACGCAGAAATCCTTGTAAGTCTTTGACAAATTGTGGTGGCCAGGGACGGAATCGGTCCCCCTACCGCTGTTGACAGCACGTAAGTTACTGTTTCTTCGTCGCACCAGATCTGCCAGAACGCCCAGACCTGCAATTCTCTGGCACGAATTTGGCACACACTTCGCATTTCGGCGGATCTCACCTCACTCCCTGGGAAATAAAATCACGCTGCTGGCGAGCTGCGCATGGGGTTTTGAAATTGACATCGCGCCGCCAGCTCGCCAGCAAGAGCCAATCGCAGTCAGGTCCCTGTCCACCGATCGTACGCAGGCCGGGCGAACCGTTCAATCCTTACGGCTTATTCAACGGGATCTTCGTTCCAGAGGCCATCTGTAAATATCGCGGCCTGCCTTTGGGCGCCAAGATGGTTTTCGGTCTGGCATGCCAGTAAATTCACCAGGGAAGTCCTGGACTGCTGAAGATCGGCTTCCTTCATCACCAGCAGATCATCTGGAACAAGGGCAGAACGGTCCTAACCAGGGCGCTTTATTGGTTTCAACACGAGCCGTGCTGGTTTGTGCGGAAGAAGAACGCGCCTTGGTATGGGAAAGCTGGCGAGAACTCCACCATCTGGGATTCGCCGAGCCCGAAATTCATCATGGGTGGCGCGGACGAAGATAGGTACGATCATCCGACGCAGAAACCTGTCGATCTGATGCGGCGGCCGATCCTAAACCACCTTCGTCGTGGCGAGCTGGTATACGACCCGTTCCTGGGCAGCGGAACCACTCTCGCGGCCGCGGAGTTGATCGAGCGGGTCTGCTACGGAATGGAACTGGATCCCAAATACGCGGACGTCGTTGTCGCCCGCTGGGAGCAGTTGAGCGGCAAGAAGGCTACTCTCGATGGCGACCGCCGCACGTTTGAGGAGCTTAAGGCGGAACGTGTAGGAGCGCCAGCGTGAATGGAACGTTGCCTCCGCGAGATCGCTGCCATCGAAGCGGAACTGCTTGCCGGAAATCCAGATGTCGAAGGTTTAGTCCTCGGCCTAGTGGACTGGCATATGGAGCTGCGCATTCTCCAAGACAGCGACCGGATCGGAAATGCTGAGGGTTCGTCCGGAGAATCGAAACTTTAGAACGGGCGTTACGTATGTCTGACCGCACTAAGCACTTGGCATTTCGAATCCACTACATCGACGGGAACGGCCGCGAGACCGGCTTCACGGTTATATCGGATCTCCCGGAACTACGCGTTCGGTATCAGGCAGTATCGGAGGACAAGGGGAATCGAAACCGTGAGGACCTATAAACGGGAAACGCCGCCAGGCGTTACCCCGGCGGCGACGCGAAGAAAATGCAATGAGGGATGCTCAGGCTTTGACGGAGTAGGTCCGCTCTCCGTCCTCGCCCTTGGTCGACGTGACGCTCTGTCCCAGCTTCTTGCCAACGGTTCCCGAAAGAAACCCGCGTACGGAATGCGGCTGCCAGCCGGTAGCTTTGATCAGCTCCTTGGATGTTACGCCGTCCGGGCGCTTCAGCAGTTCGAGAAC
>JAICXC010000052.1 GCA_025980665.1 Bryobacteraceae bacterium | reverse complement strand
TTCCAAAATGTTCATCATGGTCATGACGGTGGTATAGGCCACCTTTCTGCGTTCCAGCAGATCTTCATATACCTGCCGCACCGTAGGCGTCCCCAGCTTCCAGATCACCTTCATGATTTCCAATTCCTGTCCTGTGAGCGTGGTTTTTGGCTTGCTTCCGATGCGACTCATACTAAAACATTAGTACGAACCCTTTCGCATGTCAATACGGTACTAGAATAATCCTGATGACTTCGCACAAACCGCTCTTCCGTCTACTGCCGGCGATCCTGCTGGCCACACTTGCAGGGAGCGCCGCCGCTCAGGAAACGCCCAAAATGAAGAAGTTCCTGACCAAGCCCCTGGTGATCGAGGATCAGGGCAGCTTTTTCGTCGGCGGCGTGCCGAAAGTGACCAACTATGCGACCGTGCCGGCGGCCGGTCAGTCTCCTGTTCCCAACCAGATCATGATCGGCCAGATGTATGTCCAGTTCGAAATCCCAGTAGCCAAGAAGCGCAATGCGCCACCGGTCATCATGGTTCACGGATCGACTCATACGGCGGCGTGTCTCGAATCGACACCGGATGGTCGCGAAGGCTGGTATCCCTATTTCGTGCGGAAAGGCATCTCTACCTATCTCGTCGACCAGGCCGGTCGCGGGCGCTCGGGGTTCGACGAATCGGTGCTGCATGAAGCCGCGGCTTTGATCCGAGGCGGAGATGTATCGAAGGGTCTGCCCCTGATACCGGCCTTCGGAAGGATCACCGACAACGGCGCCTGGACCCAGTGGTTCGGACACCTGATTCCGGAAGGCTCTACCATTCTCAACGGAACCTTGATACAGCACGGAGACCCCGGCGATCCGCCCAGCGACGACGCGACGCATACCAACGACTACCGCCCGGCGTACCCGTTTAGTGCGGTCGACGCGAATGTGGCGGCGCGCGTGGGAGCCATCGGCCCGTCACCTAAGGGCCCGGTCAATGATTTCGCTCTCGAGTATTACAAGCAGTTGGTCCCCAACGCGGAGGCCACTCTGCCGGGCTCCGTTTGTCCTACGTGCGACCCCAAGGAGATCGCGCCGGCCAATACCTGGACGCCGATGGATCTGGCGTTACTTGTCGAAAAGCTCGGCGGAGCCGTGGTCGCAACGCATTCTCAGTCGGGGATCATGGGGCATCATATGGTCCGCATTCTGAAGGAGAGAGGCCATCTGGATCTATTGAAGGGCTTGATCACTATTGAAGGCTCTTGCTCGCTTCCGAATAGCGGGCTGAAGGTAGAGGATTTCGACAACATTCCTTATCTGGCGTTGAAAGGAGATTACACGGCGACGAGCGAGACTTGCCAGACCACCGTGGATGCAATCAACGCCCGTCGCACAGCCGGGCAAGGCACGGCGAAGGCGGAATATATCAAGCTCGACGAAGTCGGAAATCCAATTTTTAAGGGCACCACACACATGATGATGCTCGGCACCAACAATCTCGAGGTCGCGGATGTAATCCTGAATTGGACCGAGGCGAATATACCCGGTAAGAGCAAGACCAGCAAAACGAAGAAGTAATCTGTATCATCACGTAATATGCGTACGCCCTTCGCCTTCTCGCTCGCTGGCGTAATCTCTGGCTTCTTCGTCTTGATGCTTCCTGCGGTTGGCAACACTCTGCTGATGCGGGGGAAGGTGGTGATGGAAGACGGCTCCATTCCCAATCGCTCGGTCCGCATTGAGCGCTTCTGTCACGACACTGGCGGTCAAGGGGTCACTCAAACCGACAAGAAGGGCAATTACTTGTGGACCATGGAGATCGACCCTCTGAGCGACAAGACTTGTGTTTTGCGGGCCGGGATTGTGGGCTTTGACTCGACAGTGATCGATATTTCCGGGTTCAACTGGTCGACGGATCCCAATTTACCGACGATGGTGATTCGACCCCGTGCGGCGGGCAGCTCGAACACCGACCTCAACATTTTCTACGAGGACGGAATACCGCTGGCGGCGCGCACCGCCTGGAACAACGCGCAAAGACTCACTCAGAAGAAGAACTGGGCGGCAGCGGAGCGCGAGCTGCGAATCGCGGTACAAGTCGCGCCGAAGTTCACCCGCGGCTGGAATGCGCTGGGCGTAGCCTGCGCAAACCAGAATAAGCCGGCCGAAGCCCGCGATGCGTTTCAGCACGTGGTGGAACTGGAGCCCAAATCCTTGGATGCGCTCCTGGACGTGGCACGCGAGAGTATTGCCGCTAAGGACTGGGACGCGGCGGAGAAAACCGCCGCAACCCTCATCAAGTTGGACACCAAGCAGCGCTATCCAGAGATCTACCTGCATCAGGCGACGGCGCAGTATTACCAGAAGGATCTGGATGGAGCGGAGACCAGTGCGCGGACCGGAATTCGCCTGGACCGGAAACGCGAAGTTCCCCGGACGGAATATGTGCTGGGCGTGATCCTCGAAGCGAAAGGCGATTACCCCGGCGCACGGGAGCACTTAACGCAGTACCTGACATTAGACTCGAAACCCGCCGACGCCGCAGAAGTTCGCGCCCGCATGGAGAATCTCGGCAAACCGCGATCCCCGTCGCAGGCAGGAATGCAGGAGCCCCAGCTTGAACTGCAAGTGACGAGGTCAACATCCGGCACGGGAGAGGCTTGGGTTCCCGGCGGGATGAAGGCAATGGCCGCCATCGTGCATCTGGACGAGCCTCTCACTTACTTCGGGTTCTATTCCAACTACTGTCGTGCGATCGTCCGCGAGGTCTCGGTTGGGACCACCCTGGGAAAACCGCAATTCATCCAGACCCTGCGCACGTATTTGACCACGATCTCCGAGATGTCGCAGCTGGGGGAGCGCGGTGATGACGGCACACGCATCACGCTGTCTCTAGCTACCGACAACCGGCGCAAGGAAACGGAGCGGGTCCTCCGCCTGCTCGGCTGGAAGCTTGGCCAGAAGGATACCGCGGTTACCGTCGAGCCGGGCGATCAACCCGAAGATAGCTTACGGCAAGCAATTCCCGCGGCCTTGGGAATCGACGAGATTCATATGCAGGAAGAGCTCGAGGCAGGCCACCAGTTCCAGTTCGATATCCCGACGGAAAACGCACGGCTCGCGGGCGGAGAGGAGTGGAGCATACTCCTTAAGGGCGTTGTGGTGCCGCCGGGTGGCGTTGCGGCGAGCTTTGCCAGCGACTGGCGCCTGGCCAAGACTTGTGCCGGCCTGAATGCGATAAGCGACGCTGCCTCGACCGAGCTGCTAACCGCGGCCGATCTTCGCATTTTGGCTACGCGCTACGCCGATCCGCTGTCGCGGCATGGCGGGGCGTTTTCGCTCTCTAGCGGCGCGGTTGTCCTGCCGGGAGGCGTCGAGTCCGCACCGGTGTGGCAAAAGCTGGCGGGCGAGAACCCGCGCAGTCCGGGACTTTTCTTTCGTGCGCTTTTGGACAAGCCACTTGGAACTCTGGCGGCGTTCTACTCGGTGCTGGCCCGCTCAGACGCGGCGCACCAGCGCTACTTCACGAAGACCGCTGCGCGCGCCGAACGTTTCTATGCTTGGTATCGCCAGGGCGACGAATTCCGCAACGGCCAGGCCAGACAGGTGGAGGGCTGGAGAACCGAACTGCTGCAAAAGCTGCCTTTGGACGATGCGGGCAATGTGCGATATCCCGGAGGCAAGGCCGTTTGGACCGCTTCGGCCGGATCGGACGACGATGTTCTGCTGGGGTTGGCAACGCTGGAAACGCTGGTTCCCATTGCCGAACTGGAACAGCGGCGCGGACGGCCGCTGGACGAGGGTTCGGTAAAGCTTCTGGCGCGGCACTATTCCGAGTGGACCTCGCTGTTCCCTTATTTCGCGCATTTAAATGCAATGCACCAGGCGGATTTCGAAGCGTTGGAACGATTTGCCACTGCCGTTAGCCGCTATCCATCGGGGACCCAGAATGCTGTACTGGGCGAATGGCACTCACTCGTGGAATTGATTTCCCGGGGAGTGCAAGTGGGATCGATCGACCAAACGGCAGGTGCCGCGGCATTTCGCCGTACTTGTCAGGACCTCACAGCGCAAGACCATTCAGTAAAAGCACTGGCGGTTCTTCGTCAAATCGCCGGTGGCGAGACGCACGATGCCGTGGCGCGCAATTTGTTGCGCCTCGACGAAGAGCGCCGCGCCGCGTTCGATCGCGTTCTAAAGTTGCAGAACGTTCCCCAGATCACCGGCAATACCGAAAATATGGCGATTGCCCTCAGCGGGTTGGTGTATGCCGCATCGCTCGATCCGGATGGGCTGCTGGTCAATGCGGATTCGACTCTAATACGCAAACATCAGTTCGCTGCTCAAAGGACTGCGGTGTTTTCACCCGGCGTCCTGGTGCCATCGGCATCGGGGGCATATCTATCCGGCGGCTTAGTGAACCTAGGCGATCTTGCCAAGCATTTCGCGCCTGCTGGCAGGAGCGTGGCTCGATCCGCGCCTCGCGACCAGGCATCCGGTTCGGGCTCCGCATCGGGTGGAAGCTCGGTTCCCGTCGCCACGGATTTGCTTCCCGTTGAGGCCGACTTCAAAGTATCGGGGCGGCTGGTGGAAGTTTCCGCGACGATCACGGATAGCCGGGGACGATACGTAGACAACCTGACTCGCGATGACTTCACGATCATCGACGAGCGGAATCCACAGAGCATTACGGCCTTCGAGCCGCAGTCCAATGAAGTTTCCTGCGTGCTGCTGCTGGATACCACTGGAAGCATGCAGTTTGCGCTGCCAGCCTTGAAAAACGCCGCCCTGCGGCTGATTGGCGAGCTGCGTCCTGAAGATTCGGTCGCGGTCTATAACTTCAGCAACGAAGTAACCGAACTGCAGCCCTTCACCACCGATAAGGCCGCCGCCAAGCGCGCGGTGCTGCGGACCCAAGCGTATGGGGATACCGCGCTATACGACGCGCTGGCGCGGGTCGGTCAGGATCTAGTGGGACACGCGGGAAAGAAAGTCATTGTGCTCTTCACCGATGGCAAGGACAACGCCAGCACGCTAAACCCGGACTCCGCTATTCAGCGGGCTAAAGCGAACGGGGTTCCGATCTACACCATCGCGCAAGGTGAGGCGATCGGGCACAAGGATCTGCTGGACCAACTGGCGGGAATTTCCAAAGCCACCGGCGGCGAGGCATTCGCGATCGAGAAGCCCAGCGAGATTGGCCGTGTGTTCGATAAAGTCTCCGAGGATCTGACACACGGTTACCTGCTGTCGTTCCAGCCCCCGCCAGACGAGAATCCAGCGTGGCGGCCAATCCAGGTGACAATCGGCGGTCCCCGAGGACTCAAGGTTCGCGCACGTGAAGGATATTATCCGGAGTAGAGTGGCTTTCTAGACAAGCTTCTGCCGTCCGATCGGCAATTCGCGGATACGTTTTCCAGTGACCTTGAAGATCGCATTGCACAGAGCCGGCGCGAATGGCGGGACTCCAGGTTCGCCGACTCCCGCGGGCGGAGCGTCACTCTCCACAATATAGACGTGCGTTTCAAGCGGGGCTTCGTTCATCCGCAGTACGGGATAGTTATTGAAGTTGCTTTGATCGATCTTGCCGTTCGTCGCGGTGATTTCGCCCATGAGAGCGAGCGACGCTCCGAAGACCGCAGCGCCTTCGAACTGGGAGCGTACGCGATCGGGACTGACAATCATACCCGCGTCGACCGCTGTATCCACACGCGGGATCGAGATCTTCCCGTCTGGGCTGACCGCGACCTCGACCACGGTGGCGATGTAGCTCAGGAAGCTGCGGTGCGCGGCAATGCCCAGCGCGTGGCCCTTGGGAAGTTTGCGCTTGCCCCAGCCCGATTTTTCGGCGACCAGCTCGACGACCTTGCGCAACCGCGCCGTATCCACCGGATACTGCTCGATGGGCCCCATGTTGGGGTAATCGACGTCCTGCGCCTTAAGGTCGACCAGTCGGGGCGGCCCGATCAGCTCTAGCAGATAATCCTTCGAATCGCGGCCTGCAGCGTTCGCCAGTTCGTCGGCGAAGGAGCACACGGCGAATGCATGATAGATATTCGCCACCGAGCGCAGCCAGCCGATGCGGACGTGGTTCACCGCCTCGCCATTTTCGGCACGATGGTTGGGAAGATCGTAGGGCGTATCGGTGAAGCCCATACCTAGCTCGCCGGCGCTGCCCGACTTGACGTCCGGGGCAAAGGTCGAATTGATGGACGGAAATACGGATCGCTGCAGCCAGGCAACCGGCTTGCCTTTTTGATCGACGCCCGCTTTCATATATAAGGCGGCGACGGAATGATAGTAATCGAAATGGATGTCGTCTTCCCGGGTCCAGACAACCTTGACAGGCTTGCCGAGTTGTTTCGACAAGAGTGCGGCTTCGGCGCAATAGTCGGGCTTGGATTTACGGCCGAATCCACCGCCCAGCAGCGTAACGTTACAGATTACATTCTTCTTGTCGATGCCGATGGCAGCGGCGACCGTATCTTGCACCGCTTGCGGATTCTGCGTCGGCGCCCAGATCGTGCACTTGCCATTGCGGAAATCGGCCACGGCTACCAGAGGCTCCATGGCCGCGTGAGCAAGATGAGGCACATAGTAATCTGCTTCCAGAATCTTGGCCGCGCCGTCGAAGGCCTTATCGACGTCGCCTACGTTGCGGACCACCTTCCCGGGCTTGCGAGCCGTGGCCTGCAACTCCTTCTTGTATTCCGAAGAAGTGTAGCTGGCGTTCGGCCCGGGATCCCAGGTGATCTTCAGTTTCTTGCGGCCCTGGAAAGCAGCCCAGGTATTGTCTGCGATGACGGCCACCCCGCCTAACGGTTGAAACCCATGCGGAGGTTTGAAGGCCGGGATTTCAACGGTACGGGAAACGCCGGCTACCTGAAGGGCTTCCTTATCGTCGAACGACATTACTTTGCCGCCCAGCACCGGCGGATGTTCGATGGAGGCGTAGACCATGCCATCGACCTTGGCGTCCATGCCGAACACCGCCTTCCCGTGCGTGATGTCGCTAAGGTCGTAGATCGGCAAATCCTTGCCGATGTAGCGGTATTCCGACTTCTTCTTGAACACCAGCTTGGATTTGTCGGGCACCGGAAGCTTCGCGGCGGCAGAGGCCAGTTCGCCATAACCCAGCTTCTTGCTGCTGGGAGTATGGACGACTTGGTGCAGGGTGGCCTTGCATTCGGAAGCTGGAACTTTCCACTGGCTGGCGGCCGCCTGTTCTAGCATCGTGCGAGCCGAAGCTCCGCATTCCTGCATCACGCCGAAAAAACTGCGGACCGAGTGCGATCCGTCGGTGTTCTGATCGCCGTACTTCTCGTCGCCGATGGCTTGCTCGATTTTGACGCGCTTCCAATCGGCTTCCATCTCGTCGGCCAGGATCAGGGGCACCATAGTCCGGCTGCTGGTGCCCATCTCCGAGCGATGCGCCACGATCAGCACGGTGCCGTCGGATTTGATGCCAACGAAAACGTTCGGCGCGAACGCGGCGGTTTCCAAGGCGGCTAGCGCGCGGGTCGGGAGAATGCGCGCGCCCAGCACGAGGGCGCCGGCTCCGAAAGCCTGGCGGAGAAAGCTGCGGCGGCTGGAATTGTCGATCATGATCATACCTTCTCCTTTGCCGCGAGATGAATGGCGGCACGAATGCGCTGATAAGTGCCGCAGCGGCAAATGTTGCCCGCCATTCCATCGTCAATGTCTTTGTCCGTGGGTTTGGGTTTCGCCTTCAGCAAGGAGGCGGCCTGCATGATCTGCCCCACCTGACAGTAGCCGCACTGGGGAACATTCAAAGCCGCCCAGGCTTTTTGCAACGGATGATCGCTGTTACTCAGGCCTTCGATGGTGGTGATTTCCTTGCCCACCGCGCTCCGGACCGGGGTGACACAGGAGCGGATAGCTATCCCATCCTGGTGTACGGTGCAGGCGCCGCACATACCGATACCGCAGCCGAATTTCGATCCTGTAAGTCCAGCTACATCCCGCAGGTACCAGAGCAAAGGCATGTCGGGATCGCCATCGAACTGGCGCGGCGCGCCGTTGATTTTAAGTGTGATCATGGGTCCTCGATCTTTCAGGATACGTCAAACTCTGCATACTAAATCCGTTCGCCCGAACGGATCCTGCTAGAGCTTCGGCCAGTTCAGCCGATGACGTTGGACAGGCGAACTATGACTACGGAAATCAGAAAATACAGACTCCTCACGCGCAGCGACTTCGACGGCCTGGTTTGCGCCATCCTTTTGAAGGAATTGGGCACGCTGGGCTCGATCCTCTTCGTGCATCCCACGGATGTACAGAATGGCAAGGTGGAGGTGACCGATCAGGACATCCTCACGAATCTGCCTTATGTGCGAAGCTGCCACCTTTGTTTCGATCACCACCCGAGCGAAGAAATCCGGAGTAAGGACTCCTCCGGCGCGAATCACATCCTGATGGCAGCGGCGGATTCCGCGGCGCGAGTCCTGTACGACTACTATGGCGGCCGCCTTGCATTTCCCCACGTCGACGAACACATGATGGCGGAAGTGGACAAGGCAGACTCGGCGCGGCTCGACCGGGAAGACATTCTCAATCCGCAGGGATAGGTGCTGCTGTCGTTTTTGATGGACCCGCGCACCGGACTCGGGCGCTTCCACGACTTCGGCGTCTCAAATTATCAGTTGATGATGCACTTGATCGATGCCTGCCGGCAACACAGTATCGATGAGGTTCTAGAATCTTCCCGACGTCCGGGAAGGGATCGATCTCTATCGCCAGCACTCCGAAAACTTCGTGGCTCAAATTCGCCGTTGCACGACGGTGCACGGACACGTGGCCGTTCTCGATCTGCGCCGCGAAGAAGTGATTTACGCCGGTAATCGTTTCATGATCTACGCGCTATTTCCGGAATGCGAGCTCTCCATACACGTCCTCTGTGGACTGAGACAACAGAACACAGTCTTCGCTGCCGGCAAGTCGATTCTCAATCGGAGCTCCCAGGCTAAGATTGGGGATCTCCTGCTGAACTATGGGGGGCGGTCACGATGCGGCCGGAACCTGCCAGATCGCCAACGAATCGGCGGAAGAGGTGCTGAAAGAGACTGTCGAACTTTTGAGGTCCCAAAAAGCCGAGCTGGTACCGGTCTAGAACGATCTACCGGTCGTCACGGGGAGTTTGGTGCCCCGGTTGCATAAACTATTAACGATGGCCGGAACTCGGAAAATCTTTCTGCCCGTTTTTCTATGCCTTAGCAATCTGAGTGCGCAGATTCCCTCCGCGGCGCCAGACGGTAAGGCGACTCCACCCAAAGAAGCTACCCCGCAGGATCCGTTCAATCGTCTGTCCCCGCAGAGCTCCGTGATTTTGTTTTTGGAGGCATGCCGGGCGGGAAATTTCGAACGCGCCACGAGATACCTAAACCTCCGTAAGATGCCGCGCGATCAGAGGCTGAGTGACGGTTCTCGATTGGCTCAACAGCTTGGGCGAATTCTGGATCGCGATGCGGCCTTCGATGTGGCCGATATCAGCCGCGATCCGCAGGGCGACTTAACCGATGGTTTGCCGGCCGACCGGGAACGAATCGGGTCCTACCGGGTCGGCGATAAGACACTGGAACTTCAATTAGAGCGGACTACTTTCCGATCGGGGCTGTCGGTTTGGGTTTTTTCTTCGGACAGCGTGGATCTTGTTCCCCAAATAGCGCAGCTCACGGGCGACTCGTGGATTGAAAAATACCTACCTACGCCCCTGGTGGCGTGGAATTGGGGAGGAACTCCCGCATGGCGCTGGATCGCGCTCGGTTTGGTGGTGCTCGCGGTAGTGGCGCTATCCAGATGGATTGCACGTCTGGGAATTATGTTGTTGCGCCCGATCGCACGGACGTTCGTACCCAAACTCGAAAGCTCGCTTTTGCGCACCGTTACCGGACCGGTTCAACTTCTGCTGGCGGGCATGCTCCTGCGGGCTGGAGTGGAATGGCTGGAGCCGCCGGCGCTTCTGCGCCTATACCTGGCGCGGTTCTGCACGCTGTTGATCATCATGGGTACCGCCTGGTTCTTCGCCAACGCGGTGGATGTTGTTCTTGAAGAGATCCGCTTGCGGCTGGAAGCCCGGCGCAGCACACTCTCGCGCTCGGCTTTACCTCTGGTTTCTCGAGTGGTCAAGGTCACCATTTTCGTTTTCGCAGTGACCGCAGTGATCGGCAGTTGGGGCTATAACACCAGCACGATTCTGGCCGGGTTGGGCATCGGCGGAATCGCCATCGCGCTGGCCGCGCAAAAAACCATCGAGAACCTGTTTGGAGGCGTGGCCGTGGTGAGCGATCGGCCGGTGGCGGTGGGCGATTTCTGCAAGTTCGGCGACCGCGTGGGTACCGTGGAGGACATCGGATTACGCTCCACTCGTGTCCGAACACTCGACCGGACTCTGGTCTCTATCCCCAACGCCGAATTCTCGTCCATGGTTTTGGAGAATTTTTCGCAGCGGGACAAAGTGTGGTTTCATCCGACGATGAATCTGCGGCGGGATACCACGCCCGCACAGGTCCGGAATATTCTGGAAGCGATTCGCCGCATTCTGACGGAAGATCCCAAAGTAGAAACGGGCGGTTTGCCGGTGCGCTTCATCGGCGCCGGGTCGTATTCACTGGATATCGAGATCTTCGCTTATATCTGCACCAAAGATTATGACGAATTCCTCAAGATCCAGCAGGACTTGCTTCTACGAATCATGGATGCGATCAGCGTCGCCGGAACCGCTTTGGCACTCCCGACTCAAGCTAGCATTTTTTATTCCGATAATCAGTCAATGCCTGCGGAAGAGTTGGCGAGCAATCGCCGTTAAGGGATGCTTCAGGCAGATTCCGCGTGAATTTGACACGCTGTGGGCGTGTGATAGGGAACCTTAGAGTGCGCTCAGCGCTAGCTCTCGGATTGTTTTTCGCCAGCCTTGGTCTCTCCCAGAAAGCACATCCCGATTGGCGGCGGGGAGAGCTAGTCGCTATGAACATCTTCCACGCGTTGAACCCTTTAGAGCGCGACTGGGCCCGAGAGAGTTACGAATACACGCTTGATGACGGAGAGACACTTTACATTGCCGACTTCGGCGCAAGACCTCTCAAGTCCGCCTTGCATGATCCAATCCAATTTACGATTCAGAAAGAAAAATTCGTAGTGATGGACACGGGTCAAATCAAGCGCGTCGGGTCAATTCGGGTGCGGGTTCTGAAGAAGGGTTCGACGGTTCGACACAACTGACTAAAGTGACCTACTCTGCGAAGCGTTACTTTAGATCGGTAATGGCGAACCGAACGTGACCCCAGTCAGGTGGCACGCGTCGAAGAACGATGCCGATTACGTGTTCTATGAGCTGACCAGGAGCGCTGGTATACGATGATGCGGACCGCCTACCCCAAATCGTCCAGGTTCAACAAGCCAGGCACCATCCCGATCGAGTTCTCCTCGGAGATCAAGAACGGCTGCCCCCACGACCGCGGCCTGTGTCTAGATCACCAGCAGCACGCCTTGCTTCGGCATCATTGAAGTAAATGGCGCTTGCGATATGGCGTGTCCACTGTGCTTCGCGGAAGCCGGCGCAGGCTTTAGCCTGACTCTCGAAGAGGTGGAGGAGCACCTGTTCCATCGTAAGCCAACTTGGTTTTGCCTGCCGACCCAAACTCACGCCCATGACGGCTGGAGTCTGACGGATGATAGTGAGGTGCCCAATTTTCATCCGGTTGTTTTCCTGCTAATTGCGACGATGCTCGAAGTCAGCGGCGATGCCCTGATCAGAAAAGGGATTTACAACCACACAGGTCTGGCTCGTTTAGCCCTTCTGCTAATCGGCGCAGCTCTGGTTTTCGGATACGGGGTTTCTCTCAACCTAGCGCCCCTAGAATTCGGGCAGGTAGTCGGACTCTACATTGCCACGCTATTCGTTGTTTGGCAGATTATCAACTTTGTCGCCTTCCGAACGTTGCCCAGCCTGCCCAACTTAGTCGGCGGTGCACTTATCATCGCTGGCGGCCTGATCGTAACGTTCTGGAAACCTGGGACACAGATTTAGCGTAGGGTGGCTGATCAGCGAGAGAAGCCGGAAAGACTACAAATTTGTCACCAAAACACTCGCGCGTTTGGCCGCGCCTACTTCGCCCTTATCGCAGTGCGCCCATCTGATATGCCAGAGTCGCGCGCTCCGCCTGGTAGTCAAACACCGCGGTCGAATTTGCGATCTCAGCCGAAGTCACATTCAATTGTGCCTGGCTCAATTCCACAATAGTTCCCAGGCCGATGTCATAGCGGCTCTGCGCCAGATCCGCGGCCATCCGCGCATCTGCGAGCAACTCCGCGGTGAGGCCAATCCGTTGAAAAGCCGTGGTCGCATTGAGATAGGCCACCTCCACATCGCGCCGGATGCGATTCTCCAGATCTCTGAGCGTCTGCGCGGCGGCCTGCGCTCGCAGTTCGGCTTCGGTCTGGCGCGCTTTGAACAGATGGCCGTTGAAGATCGGCACATTCACATTGACACCGATGGCTCCATATCGTCCGGGCACTTCGGAGACGCCGGTGGGAACCGCGCCGGCGACGCCCGCTACGCCCACGGTCGGGAAGTATAAGTCGTGCTCCGCTTTCACCGTGCGTTCCGCGGAACTTTGTTCCAGCCGTAGCGCGGCAGCGTCCGGCCGGTCGCGCAAGGCTTCGTCGATCAGCGGTTCCACCGTATTAGGAAGATCCGCGGGGGTAGGCTCTGGGGAAAGCTTGAACCCTCCCTGTCGCGCTTGGCCGGAAATGCCCAAGGCGTTGGCAAGCTGAACCTGCGCGGCATTGATATTGTTCTGCGCCGTGGCTAGCAGCAGCTTCGCATCGGACAGATTCACGTTCGCGAAACTCACATCCAGCGTTGATCTCAAACTGCTCCGCTGCAAAGCCGTGATCTGATCGGACACCAGTTGGCGGGCCGAAACGGTTTCTTGTGCGACTTTGAGGACCGCTTCCGCGCGCATCTCGTCGAAGTAAGCCTGGTTGACCGCCAGCAGAAGCTGGGTTCGTGTCGACTCCGTGTCCTGGTCCTGAGCCTGCGCGTGCAAGTCCGCTGACTGGACCAAGGATCTAGTGCGCCCGAAATCCGTTACCAGTTGATTCAACGAAACACCGGCTCCGATGCGGCTGTAGAGCGCCGGATTATTCAGCAGGCCGGCCGCCAGACGGCTTCCATTGTCCGCTTCTACTCCGGAGAGACTTCCGGCAAACTGGGGCAGCTGAGCCGCGTGCAGTTCCAGCGGCACCTGGTGCGAAGCCGACGCATTCAACCGCGCCGCGGCGAGTTGAGGATGATTTTGTATAGCCAGGTTTTGGGCTTGCGCCAGAGTCAATGGCACCGGCGTATTTTGTCCTCGGCACAGCCCGATGAATAAGACCACTGGCGCGGCGCGATGCAACAAACGAACACTCACGCGCGGGTCTCCTCACGTCCGTAGACAAGAACGTAACCCGCCGGCACCAGAAACACAGTGAATATCACTGAGAGAGTTAGACCGCCCAGCAGCGCCCTTGCCAGCGGAGCATAGCTCTCACTGCCCGCGCCCAACTTCAGAGCCATCGGGAGAAGCCCGATGATGGTCGCGAGCGAAGTCATCAACACGGGACGTAACCGAACGCGGCATGCGGTGGCGACCGCTTCGCGAACCGGCATCCCTTCTCCCCGCAGATGACGCGTAAACTCGACGATCAGAATGCTATTCGATACCGCGATGCCCACCAGCATCACCACGCCCATGAGCGACATCACGTTCAGGGTCGTGCCGGTAATCCAAAGAGTAAGTATCACGCCGGCCAATCCCGGCGGAACTGCCAGCAGGATGATAAACGGATCGACGAATGACTGGAATTGAGCAACCAGAATCAAATAGAGGAGCACCAGCGCCAGCACCAAGCCCAGTTCGAAACTGCTGAACGAGTCTCGCATGCCCTGCACCATTCCGCGCAACGTGACGTTCAGGCCCGCAGGTACCTTGGTCTGCCCGATGATGCTGTCGATTGCGTTGGCGATCCGCCCAAGGTCCTCGTTGAGCGGCCGCACGTAAATGTCGATGGTGCGGCGGATCTCGTAATGATCCACCTCCGTGGGCGACTTGATCCTCTGGATATTACTGACCATGTCGAGCCGCGTCGGTTCGCTTTGACTGGTAGCGCGGAGAGGGATGGCCCTCAAGTCGCTCAGGGTTTTCACCTGATTCTCGGGATACTGGACAGTGAGCATGTAGTCATTGCCGGTCTTCGGGTCGATCCAGAAACTCGGCGCTATCATGGTGTTCGAGGTCAAGGCGGTAATGATGTTGTCCACCACCTCCTGCTGGCTGAGACCCATCTGACTGGCTCGCATCCGGTCCACATCCAGCTGCAACGCGGGATAATCAATGTCCTGGGGTGTAAAGACATCGGCCACGCCGGGAATCTTTCGGATCTTATTAGAGAGCTTCAGCGCCGTATCGTAGGACAGGTCCAGATCGGAACCAGCCACCTGAACGTCGATGGGCGCAGGCAGGCCGAGGTTGAGAACCGCATCCACCATGCCGCCGGATTGGAAGTACGCTGTCAGCTCCGGCAGGTCAGTCTGCATTTTCTTCTTCACTCGCGCAATGTATTCGTAGCTGCCGGTCTTGTGATCGTCTTTGAGGCTCACCTGCACGAACGCCGTGTGCATGGCCGAGTTGGTGGTATAGATGGCCGAATAGTCCGGCGTTGCGCCAATATTCGAAACGATCATTCCGAAGTCTTCCGGAGAAACCACGTCGCGCACTAGCGCCTCGACCTTGGCCACTTCGTTCTCGGTCACGGCCAGCCGCGTGCCGCTGGGCGCCTTCAGATTAATCACAAACTGGCCCGCATCCGTGCGCGGGAAAAATGAAAGTCCCAATAAAGGGAACAGGGCGAGACTGAGTACAAAGATCACGCCAAACGCCGCCAGGGTGAACACCGGACGCCGCAGCGTGGCCGCCACCAGTTTGTCGTACACCCTGAGAAACGCCTCAAAACGATCGTTGAACCACACGTTGAACCATTGTCCAAACGAACGCCGCCTCCTACGTTGCGTCACCGTTACCGAAACTTCCTCGGACGGTGTGTGATGATGCGCGGCCTTCAGAAAGCGCGCGCAAAACAGCGGCACGACCGTCATCGCGACTGCGAACGAAGCAAACAGCGAAAGCGCCACAGCCAGCGCCAGTGCCGTGAACAGAAATTTACTGACGCCATATAGGAACGTCACCGGAAAAAAGACTACAACCGTGGTGAGCGTGGCCGCCAACACGGGCAGAGCCACCTCGCGCCCGCCTTTTTCGGCAGCCACCGCGGGCTCTTCGCCCAGTTCGAGGTGCCGGTAGATATTTTCGAGCACCACTACGGAGTTATCAATTAAGCGCGAGAAGGCCAGCGCGAACCCGCCCAGCACCATGCTGTTCACCGAGCCGCCCCCTAACGCGAGCGCGATAAATGCGGCCAGCACCGACAAAGGAATCGAGAAAAATACCGCCACTGTCGCCCGGATACTCCCCAGGAACACCAAAATCATGATGGTGGTGAGCATTAGGCCGATGCCGCCTTCATCTAGCAACGTTTCAATCGCGGTCTTAACGAATTTCGATTGATCGAAGACCACCGCCGTGACTAGCTCTTTGGGCACACCGATTAGATGTTTTATCGCCTCTTTAATGCCATCCACCACCGCGATGGTATTGGTATCACCTCCCTGTTTGAGCACCGGCACATACACCGACGGCTGCCCGTCGACTCGCACGATATTGGTCTGGATTTGAGCGCCGTCGACGGTATGTCCGATGTCCACGATCCGCACCGGGGATTGGCCCACCATCTTGATCGGTAGCTGGTCGATCTCGCTGACCGTTTGCAGCTGGCTGTTGGTGTAAATGTTGTAGTCTAGCGGGCCGATTTGGACATCGCCGGCGGGCAGAATGAGATTCGCCAGATTTAGAGTTCGGACCACATCCATCAAGCTTAATTGGTGTGCTTCGAGCTTATACGGATCCGTGTAAACCATGATCTGCCGGTACTTGCCGCCGAACGGCTGCGGAACGCTGGCTCCCGGCACGCTGGAAATCTGGTTGCGCACCTGAAACTGCGCAAGGTCGCGCAACTGAGTTTCGTTCAGACCCTCGCCTTTGAACGTCACCAGGCATACAGGCAGGCTCGACGCATCGAACTTCAATACGACTGGTGGAAGGGTGCCCGGCGGCAACCTCCGTAATTGCGCCATCGCAAGATTCGATATCGTGGTGACATCTGAATCGGGGTTCGTGTTCGATTGGAAATATACTTTGATAACGCTCACGCCTGGCAAGGAACGCGACTCGATATGGTCGATGCCGCTGCCCAGTTTGAAGAAACGCTCGAAGCGGCTGGTGATATCGGTCTCAATCTGCTGCGGAGGCATCCCGGAATAAAATGTGGCCACCACGACCACGGGGATATTCATCGCCGGGAACATATCGATCGGCATGCGCGAGAGGCTAGAAACCCCGACCACGCCAATAATCAAGCAGATGACAACTATAAAATAGGGGTTATTAATAGCGAAGCGGGACATAAAGCTACTGTGAGGAGGCGGCCATGGCAGTGATCTTAGGCTTTACTTCTTGACCCGATTGCAGACCGGAGCGGCTGCCGACTACCACCAGATCGCCCTCCTTCAACCCCGAGCGGATTTCCACCCTGGTCGAGGTCTGGAGGCCGATTTGTACCTTCCGCATCTCGATTTGATTCTGGGGCGTCACCACGGCGACCTGCCCGGAGGACTCGTCGCTTCCCACATCCACTGCGGGAACCGGCACCACCAGCACTCCGCGGCGGCTGTCCAGGCTCAGGTCCACCTCTGCATACATTCCGGGAATGATGACCAGACTGGGGTTGGTAACGTCCACTTCCGTGTCCATCGTGCGCGTCGCGAGGGAGAGCTTATCGGAGAAGCGCTCGACTTTGCCGGGGAAACTGCGCTTTAGGGTGGGAACGCTAACATCGACCTGCTGGCCTAGATGAATCGTGGGCACCGCCGATTCCGGCACCGGGAGGATCAACCGTAGCAGGCTGTTTTGCGAGAGCCTTACCAGCGGCATCGCCTGGCTGCTCGACGATGTTCCCGCCTGGATCATGGATCCTTTGTCGGCATACCGCTTGGTCACTACGCCCGTGAACGGTGCGGTGACTTTTGTATAGTCGAACAGCGTCTTGATTCTCTGTAATTCCGCGTCATTGACGTGCACTTGTTCTTGCGCGGCCGCCAGATTGGATTTGGCGCCGGAAACCTGCGCTTCGGCGATCAGATCTTTGCCATGGGCATCGTCGATCTCCTGCTGCGCAATCAATCCTGGCTTCTGTTTAGACACGTCAGACAGCCTCGTAAACGTCAAGTGCGCGATCTCATGAGAGGATTCGGCCTGCCGGACCTGATCCTGGGCGCGCGCTACTTCCGCCTGGCTGCGATCGATAGCTGCCTGTGCCCTGGCTCGGTCGTCGGCCATTTCCGGGATCTCGAGAATTGCAAGTACCTGACCTTCGGAAACACGGTCGCCTACGTCCACATTGATCTGCTTGACGTAGCCCGCTACTTTCGCCATTAGATCCACTTCCTGATACGGCTTGAACTCCGCGGTGAGCACCAATCCACGCGACAGGTCTTCGACGGTGGCCTGCGCTACCGCCACCGTGGGCGCATCTGGCGCCTTCGTGGCCTCCGCGTCTGCTTTTGAGGTTTTCGAACAGGAATCGCTGAACAGGATTGCGGTTCCCACTAGCAGAACACTGGACATCTGGAATAGAAACTTTCGAGGGGGCGTAATCACTGCTCCTCACTTCGGATTTCTTTCAAGAGATTTTCCGTTGAAAAACCGGGTGACAGACACACTTGCACAATGCGCTGCTCCTTCGCTCGGATCCTGGCGGCGGCTTCTGGAACCTCTGCGGCGATCTCGAGCGGAATCGAGACCACACCGTGGCAATCCGCAAATAACAAATCGCCGGTGTGAACTTGTAACCCAAAAATCTCAACGGGTTGGCCGTAGTCCAATACATGCATGTAGGCGTGTGAAACCGACAAGAACGGTGCAAATACCGGAAAGTCCATCTCGCTCAGCGCCGGTATATCGCGTACCGCGCCGTTCGTGATGACTCCGGAAAATTGCAGTGCTTTCAAAATGGCTGCATGCACTTCTCCCATACAGGCGCCACTCGGCGCGGGATCCATATCCTGGATAACGGCCACCCTCGGAATCGGCAGCGGCTCGACGTTGGTCCACCACTCCGTCCGGTCGAGAAACGCGATTCCCGTCATCGGTGGGTTGGACGAACGAACTCTGCTGGTGGCGGCATAACCCAATAAGCGCGTTGCGCCTTTGGTGACGCAGCGCAATCCAGGACGAGTGAATCCTTCATTCCGAAGCCGCATATTGAATCGCTCAATTGCGTTCGCAATCGTGCAGGTATCGAACTGCTGGATAGCTTCGAGCTGAGTGGAAGACAGCATCAAATCTTGGGGCAAGAATGTTCTAAGTCAATAAGATACGACGAGGGTGGCGGCAACACCCTACCAACAGGCTGGTATTTTTGGGGCATAAATCCGGTAGCGTGGTTCGGCAGCGCGAAGGCTCGGTTAGCATGGAATCGAAAATGTCGGCAATTCGCATTTTGTTAGCTGACGATCACACCATAATGCGTCGGGGCTTGCGGCTGCTAATCGAAAGTCAGCCTGAATTCTGCGTGGTCGCTGAGGCATCGGACGGGCGGCAGGCAGTTCAGCAGGCCGAGGCGACGATGCCGGATGTCGCCGTTATGGACATTGCCATGCCCAACTTGAGCGGTATCGAAGCGGCACAACGAATCGCAACGGCCCAGCCCGCCACGGCGATCGTGATACTCAGCATGCACTCCGATGAAGGATACGTTTTGCGAGCCTTAAAAGTAGGCGCCAAAGGTTACCTGCTCAAGGACTCCGCCGAAGGTGATTTGATCGAAGCGATCAAAGCCGTGCATCAAGGCAAGACCTTCTTCAGTCCGGAAATCAGCAAGATGCTGGTAGAGGATTATGTCCGGGAGATCCGCGCCCGGGGAACCGAAGACACCTACGATCTGCTCACGTCGCGCGAACGGGAGATTCTACAATTGTTGGCAGAACGCCAATCGAACAAGGACATCGCGCTGGCTCTGAACATTAGTGTCTACACCATCGAAACCCATCGCAGGAACCTTCACGAGAAACTAAATCTGCATAGTCTCGCCGAACTGATCTTGTACGCCGTTCGAAAAGGCATCATTTCCTGACCGAATACGCCGCGCGGACTACCGCCGACGTCCTCCACCTCCGGAACGGCTCCCTCCAGAGGAGCCCGAATGTCCACCGGAGAAGCCTCTTCCCGAGGAGCGGGGAGCCGAGAAGGACCGCCCGCCGGAAAAGCTCCGGTTGGGCGATGCAGCGAAGTTGCGGCTAGGCGATGAATAGGATCGCGGGGCTGAATAGCTCTGACCGCGCGCCGCCGAGTATGCGGAGGAGCGATTGTACGCCGGCGAACTGCGATAACTCTGCGCAGGAGCCCGGTAAGCTTGCGAAGTTCCGCGGCTAAAGTTCGGAGATGATGGCCGGGCATTGCCATTTGCCGCCCGATTGTTGCCATTCAATGTACGCGACCCGCCTGCGCCCACTCCGGCATTAGAGCGGCCTCCAATTGCCTGGCTGGTACTACCGCGATTTTGGCCGGTATTGCCCCGGTTGATACTGCTAAATTGACGGCCGTTGGCTCCGCTGCCATTGAATCGGGTCGAATTGAACCGACCCGCCACGGAACGATTGGGGTATGGAACACCCATTCTATGCGTCGGATCATGAGCCCATGCACCGCGGCCTCCGAATCCACGGCCTCCGAATCCACGGCCTGCAAAACCACCGCCAAAGCCGCCGCGGAATCCGTATCGGTTGAAAAAGCCGGTGTTGACAAACAGGCCATTACCGAACCATCCACAACCCCAACCCCAACCGCCCCAACCTCCCCAGCTCGGGAAGAAGCTTCCGATGTAGATCCCTGGTCCGAACCCAAATCCAAATCCGAATCCGTCGGGGTACCACAGATCCGGGTAAGCGCCCCACGCTGGGGGACCCCAGACATAAGCCGGATTGTAGACGGGAACGTAGATCACTTGCGGATTGGCCGGCTGTATCTCTATCGCGCTTTGGTCGCCTTGATTGTCTGTCGTTACCACCTGTTGCGGCGTGTTCGCCAGCCTGCCGTTGGCCTGGGCGCGGGCTCTCATTCCCTGCACCGCACTCATGACGTCAGACTGTTGGGACAGGAATGCATTGCCAAGGTCCGTAGTCCAGCGAATATCGTTGCTTAACAATTTCAATGCGTCCGGAAAAGCCACCAGCGCCTGGACGCTGGGATCCCAATTCTGCTGTTTGGCGGCGTCTATCAACTGCTCGCCGCTAAGATTGCCATTCTTTTGAAGCCATTGCCCTGCCTCCGCGATCTCCAGTGGATATGTGCTGGCCGCCAGCACCTGGCCGAGGAGCGGGTCGGGATAGAGCGCGATGGGCGCTACAAGATTATTCAGCTGATCGGGCGATAGTAGAGGAGCAGCCTGCTGCGTGGCGGGAGCTGCAGGCCCCGTAGGCTGCTGGGCAAGACTCAGAGAGACAGGAAAAAATATGGCGCAGGAAAGCGCCATTGCCCTTCGAATTACCGACCCGGCGCCGTCAATCATATTGCGCCTCCATTATTTAGACGGGGCAGGCAGCAGTGAAGGTTCCAGTTTTTGGCTTCTGCTAGGCGCCGGATTGGGCACTCCATTAGCATCAACAACCTACGGAAACACCGCTCCCTGAAGGAATAAAGCACGAAAAGGCCTGAACCGAATGGAGAGCAGATTCTTCGCGTAAGGGCCGGACCAAGACACCGTGGCCACCCTGCTGAAGCACATCGCGCCGCAGATAATCGTCGCTCACGGGAGAAACCAGCAGGATGCAGCTCCGCGGGGAACATACAGCAAGGCGCTTCATCACTCCACGCCAGTGATCCTCTGGCTGGTTGCAATCACACAGGATCAGCTCAAAATGGCTCTGCGCCGCTAGCCGAAACCCCTCTCGTGGCGATGTAGTGAATCGAACTTCCCAGGCATGTTGTTTTCCAAGTCGCTCCAAAACAAAGAGGTCAAGGAGAGGCATACGAAGAACCAGAATCCTCAGGCGTTTCCCGGCGACCTGATGCGCACCGTTCTGCTTCTTGTACCAATCAGTTAGCCACACGGCTTATTACCTATGACTTCGCCGGGCGAAGCCGTACTGATCCAATAAGACAAAGCCAACTTGATTACACGTAAGATGTTATCTGCCCGAAGCGGCTTCGAAAGAACCTCGTACCCACCACGGCGGATGAGCTCCTGCCGCAAGTAGTCATCAACTACGCCAGACATCAATACGACACAGGCCCGATGCGGTGAAGCCGCCAGACTCTTTACGGCTGTCCTCCACTCGGCTCCTGGCAAATCGCGGTCAAACAAGATGACAGGCGCGATCAAGTGTTTCGCCACGGCACACGCCTCGTCACACGATTCAACGAAGTGTACTTCCAACACTTCCTGGCCCGAGACGCTCGCGAGGACGTGTCGATCCTGCTCGCTGACGACCGTCGCAACGACGGGAATCCGAGGCGGGAGTGTCTTCCGGCCAGTAGTGCTTCTGGTAAAAACCGAATATATAAGTTGCCAGAAGTTAGGCATTCGAAGACAGGAACAGTGATCCGAAACGGAAGGATTCGAGCCTCGCACCGCCGGCACCCTCGACTTCCCTTCGAGCTTACCTTCAATCGAATATTCTCGGAATACCAGGCCGCTAGTATTCGCAACCGAAAAATGTGAGTAGACCCATGCGCATTCGTCTTCAAAAACTGAGCCCAAATTCGAACGTAACGTTCGCCCAGTGATCCGTGGTCTTTAGTGCCGGCACATTCCCAACCGCCGGGCCATTGGTGGAGGCGGAGATGTACTGAACCGTGGTTCCGACGTGAAACATCTGGTTGCTATCGAGATAGTAACTGAGGTTCGCCAATCCGTATCCACCCCATCCGCCGCGCGAAGTGCAGGAATAGCAACCGACGGAATAACCCACATTGCCCGATGAAACCGTCTCTGAATAATGCAGGTATGCGGTGCCGCCTCCCGCTGAAAAAGCCAGGCGCTTGAACGGCTGCGGTATGTAGACGCGCCCGCCGAGCGGAATCATGAACTCGTGGTCACCGCCCTGTATAGCGCCAACGTCCGTGACTTCCGCATTTCGATTGTTCGCGGCTCCGAATGCCATTTGGACGCCCGCATCCGCCTGGAACAGTCGGTTAAACCGGTAGCCATAAGCAAAGTTGATGAGTGGCGCCGTATTGAGATAATTCGTGGTGCTACCCGCGGGAATGGCCGATCCCACCCCAAAGACCGCGTTATGGTGGTGGAAATCGGTGTTCTGGGCGAGCCCAATACTTGAGGCCAGCAGGAAGCCAAAAACGACTGACTTGGTTCGTTTCATTACGCTAGTTTACGGCGCACAACCGGTCCTACAAATACCTGCAGTTCGCTATTTTTGCCTGGCTTCTACTGGTACGCGTTCGGGAAACTTGACCTGCGGTAGCGTGGATTGTTCCTGAACCTACCGGCTGTTTGGCCTAAAAGAGGCTGATCGCTATTGTCCGGAATCGGGTGCTGCTTCTAGAAATCAGGAGCGTTCGTTCTTTTCGCAGTTCTGACGCAGGCGCCGACAATACGCGCTCATCCATGCTCCGAACGTGGTTGGATGTTGGACTGCTGTCCGTCGCATCGGGTGCGGTCGGTTCTTAAGAAATAGACTCAGCAAAATTCTCAAGGTTCTCATTTTGAAAAGTGCCTTGCCAATGAGACCTGAGCCCAGAGCGTGTAATCGCGGATATGACACGTTCTGGAGTCCCCAGATCGCTCCAGCCAACATTGCCTAGCCGGAGCACCGCCAGCCGCTCGGTAGACGCCGACAGGACTTGCTTCGAAAAGTCTCCTGGGGTCAACTTAGCGAACGCGGTATCGGCGTCCGGCCCGGAGAGTTCCGTGCCTGGAATCGGTCCGTCGGCGGAAAGGGTCCGCACCATCCCGGGTACAGCAGCCTTGAGGATTTCGAGAAAGGCGGATGCCCGCCCAATCATCACAAACGTGTTCCACAGACACCCACGCGCGAGTAGTGCTTGCGCAACAAGAGACGCCGGTTTTTCCCAGAATCGATTCACGCGAAGCAATGACTTAGTAAAGCGGTGGTCGAAACGTTCGCTCGGTTCAATCCACCCATACTCGACCTCCGGATGTTCCGCACTCGCCCCCAGCAGAATGAGCGTGTCCGGGCGCCTCATCACCACCCTGGTTGCCAAGCGAACCGAGGCCGCGAAGCGACTCTCTCGGGAATAATGGTGATCGGTTGGAAAGAAGCCAACAATCGGGTCGCCGGCGAGACTAGTGATCCGTCGGAGACTGTAAATGATGGCTGCCGTCGTGCCCTTGTTGGAAGGTTGAATAACTACCCGCGATAGTGGAACGTCGGCCAGTTCATTCGCGTAAAACCGCTGATGGGCTTTTACTACCGTGTACAGAGTTCGCTCCGGGGAGATCGCGGCCGCAAGCCGGAATCTGGTTTGGGCGAGGAGTGTCTTACCACCGTACAAACGGCAAAACTGCTTTGGCCGATCTTCACCCGTGATCGACCGGGTTAGACATCGCAATCGTGTCCCGTCACCGCCCGCCAGAACCACCGCCCATGTGTGTTGATGATCCACGAGTTCTCCTTTTTCCGAATCGGTTGGAGCCTTCCTGGCCAACTAGAACCACCTTATGCCTCTCGCTGGATCTCTTCCATACCCGTGGTCTGGTAATTCGAGGCGAAGGATTTCGGTACTCGTCGAGGCCGAGGTCTACTATCGAGATGGCAGCTAAACTACTGCGTGCCTGGTATTTTCCGCGGTGCGCTTGCCACGTACACTGAACTCACAAACCCCGGCCGGCGGATGCATGTCGACTCCCCACCCATTCTTCGAGACTGCATCCGCCGGCGCACCAAGTGGTTAAAACGCGGCATTTCCGGACTGGCTCGTCGTCAGTAATCGTGATCGCAGTCGGCCTAATCTGTATCTCCCCTGCCAAACGCGGGCCGAAAGCGCCAGCAGCAAGAGCAGCCGTTCCGGCCAGTCAGACTGGTAAAGTCCGAGTTCAGCGCGTTGGGCCAGCGAAACCAGCCACTCACCGATTTGCGAAGCGGTGAGCGCCAAGTATCAGAAGACGGGAAGCACCAGGTAATCGCACTTTTTCACTACGACGGAAATTGGCAGAAAAAGACCGCTCCTGCCGGGCCGGAAGAGTTCTCGAATTGCGACAGCTCTATCGCCCACCCCACCGTTATTCTCTTGGATCTCCTGAGTGAACGTGTGTTGACCTGGGGACACGCCGGGGAGGAGCTAGTCAAGTCGTCGCAAGGCGTCCAATCAGGCGAGAGCCTTTATCTTTATGTTTTGACGAGTCAGGGCACCTTCGAGCCGGTGCATCCGCTGCCCAGGACAGAGGCAAAGCTGCGCGCAGCGAGCACATCGTGGACTCAGCAGATTCGTCCGTTCTTCGGCGTAGTGTCCCATGACCTGGCGGGATTCAGGCCGGTCGATGATCGGGAGCCATGGCTGAGATCCCAATTGACCGTCCGGGCGCTCGGATCGTTCGCTTCCTCCCTTTCCGAGATACCGGGACGAAAGAATCTCGGGTGGATCACGCGCGGGATTCCCACTGTCGTCCCAGGGCTCAGTACGGATCAACCGATCGACATTAGGCCCCAACTAACGCAGCTTGGCGAGAGTTTTGTGCAGGCCTCGGAAGCGCGATCACCGATGCCATGGCGGACGCCCAGGGCAGCTATATCGTGGGCTACTATCCGAGCAGAGAAAAAGACGACAGCAAGTTTCAAAAGGTTCGCATAACTTGCGCCCGCAGAGGATTGCGCCTTCTGACCAAAGCGGGCTACTGGGCTTTCCCCGTGCAGTCAAAACGCCCAGCGGGAACAGACGGCGTTGGAAGCGGCTGCTGTTAGCCCGTTCGATAATCCGGGAATCGGGCTAAGGGTCGCTCTGTTGCCCGTGAAGCAGACTTTGACAACAGCCCGAATTCAGATCCGTGTTGATTCGGCGGATCTGCCGCCACCGGATTTGGCGATCAAACTCGTAGCCTATTCCGCGAACGGGACTGCGCAACGCGCTGGCACGACTCCGTTTCCACCCAATCAAGCACAGGCTGCGAAAGACATCGAGGTCAGCGGGACCCTGGCAATAGACGATGCAACTCAGAATATTCGGGTTATCGTTTTTGACCGGAACTCGAACCTGACCGGATCAGTCATAATCGCTCTAAGCAAAGATGACAGTCGCAAACAGTCTGAACATTAAGGAGCCTGGAATGAACTCGAAGAACTACTTCGTTACTGTGACGTTGGCGTTGTCGCTGGCAGTCTCAATGGCTTTCGCAGCCAAAGAAAAAGTCAGTGCATTCAGGGGCACCGTTATGAAGATTGACAGAGGTGCAAACACCGCAGTGGTGAAAGCCGTGGATGGCACCGAGCATGTGGTGCACTTCACGAAGCGCACCACCGTCCACGGCGTTGAGAAGAGCGCAAAATACTCGGATGATGCATTCCACGGCTTGCGGGAAGGTAGTTCCGTCGTAGTGCATTACACGACCAAGGGGACCGAGGAAACGGCCGAGGAAGTGGACCACATCGGCAACCAAGGAATACAGACAGCGGAGGGTGCTGTTGTGCGCATCGATCGGCGCGGCAAGTCGATGACGATTCGAACCGCAAGCGGGGCCGAGGAGACTTACAAACTGGCTGACCACGCCTCCGAGGACGCAGCAAGAGACCTTGACCAGGCTGCGGGAAAATTGGGCAGCGTGACCGTGTACTACACAGAGGAATCCGGCCGCAAAGTGGCCCATTTCTTCGAGAGGACGCTATAACACTAGCGATCGAGCTCAAAGGCCAGGTATTGAAACTGCCCGTTCCGCTCGATCTGCAGCACCACGGGGTCGCCCGGCTTCATCTGGTCGAGCAAGGACTCCAGCGTATCGATGAGGGCGACTGGGATAGTATTGACAGCCTCAATGATGTCGCCCGGCTGAAGATCGATGAATTGCGCCTGCCCTCCAGGCGATTTGGCCGCGACGATAAGTCCGTATTGGCGGCGCAGGCCAGGGATCATGGAGGCGACGTCTTTGTCGATTTGAATACACATGACGCCCAGCCGGAAAATGAGATTCTTTTCTGGGTGTGCAAGCCGGGCCAGGAGGCTACTGGCATCCGCGCGCTCCCGCACCGCCAGGGTAATCGTCAATTCCTCTTTGCCGCGAAGGATCGTTAACCGCACCTTGTCGCCGGCCCTGCGTCGGAAGATGCGATTTTCAAGCTGGCTCGCGGACACGATAGGCTGACCGTCCAGGCCAATGAGCACGTCTCCTCTCTTTAGGCCCGCCCGATCGGCGGGACTTTCGGGTTCTACATCGGCCAGAATGACTCCATGGTCACGAGCGAGAGACAAACCCTTGGCCATGACAGGCGTAATGTTTTGTCCGATGACGCCGAGCTCTCCACGCTTCACCGCGCCATTCTGGCGGACTTGCAGATAGACGTCCCGGACGGTGTTAGCGGGAATCGCGAATCCCAGACCTTCATTTCCTCCGGATTGAGACAGAATGAACGTGTTTAACCCGGCCAGAAGGCCGTTCATGCCCACCAGTGCGCCCCCGCTGTTTCCGGGGTTGATGGAAGCATCCGTTTGAACGTAAACCATCGGATTATCTTCGCCGAGCGACCTCGCGGTGGCACTGACGACGCCGAGCGACACGGAGTTGGGCAGTCCCATCGGCGCTCCCAGTGCAAGCACCAGATCCCCTTGCCGGAGGTCATCCGAGTTCATAAACTCGAGCGCCGGGAGGCCTTTCCGTTCGATTTTAAGTACCGCTAAATCCGTCTCTGCGTCCACGCCTACGACTTTGGCGTCTGCGCTTTCAAGTTTGCCCGAGTCCTCGGATGCATCTTTTTGTGAAGGCGTGCTCGCTAATGCGACTCTGATCCGGACCGCCCCATTTACGACGTGCGCATTGGTGACGATGTAGCCATCCGGATCGACAATCACACCTGAGCCGATGGATTCCTGCCTTCCGAAAAGACTCACCTGATGACCCGTCGACTGATCCAAAGGCCCGTATCCACTGACCGAAATCTGCACAACTGCCGGGGCCACTTTTTGGGAGAGGGACCGGATCTCGCCACTCAGCTGAATGAGGGAATTTTGCTTGGCTTGTCGGGGCGCACCTTGCGCCCAGACCAGAGCGTTCAGCAGCGCCCCCGCCACCATGGCGGTCAAAAAATGTTTCATTTCGTCCTCTCCCAGCGCTGGGTTCGCTCGGCAAAGTCTCGCCCAGATGTGCAGCTTCGTGGCGTGCGAGCACACCCTTTCCTCCTCAAGCTTATTGCGGGTTCCGCCAGGGTCCCATACTAACCTCCGGGTATCTTCAGCCCGGATGGCAGGTAGTGCTCGCTACGGTAAGGGAGATCGTTTTGAAGAACCGCGGGACCAATGTCCTTGGATTGTCGGGTATACCGGTCTCCACTCGCGATATCTACCAGACTGCTGCTAGCAACTGGGCGTCCAAAGGCTACATCGAATAAGTGGAGGCTATGACACACTATGAAGCGGTCAAGGTCGAAAGCTGCTGGAGGCTTCTTCCTGGCTGCGCTGATATTCAGCCCTGTTTGGGGCTCTGTACCTCCGCAACCCGGGACGGTCAATTACATCGAAGGGCAAGCCGCGATTGGCGCGCAGGCCCTCACCGACAAATCCGTGGGATCTGCCAAGTTAGCGGCGGGTCAATCACTCTCGACGGAAGACGGCAGAGCGGAGATCCTGTTGACGCCGGGGATTTTTTTGAGAGTCGGCGATCATAGCTCGCTGCAGATGGTCTCGCCTGGTCTGGCAGATACGATTATGGCCCTGCAAAAGGGCCGCGCCATGATCGAGGTCGCGGACATCCGGCCGGAAAACAATGTTCGTATTGTTGAAAATGGATCAAGCACGCAATTGCAAAAAGCGGGCTTGTATGACTTCGATGCGGATCGGGGCCTGATCCGGGTGTTCGACGGAAAAGCTGTTGTTCAAGCGGGAGGCCGGCAAATTGAGGTGAAGAGTGGGCGCCAACTCAATCTCCAGGCCACCGGAAAGTTAAAGGCGCGGAAATTCGACAAGAAAACCTACATGGACGACTTCTATAGATGGGCTAGCCTGCGGTCCTCGTATCTGGCGGACGCTAACGTCGATGCGGCCCGTACGTACGCGGGCGGAGGTGGCTGGGCTCCTGGCGGCTGGTATGGCTACGGATGGTATTGGGATCCCTGGTTTGCCGCTTATACATTTATCCCGGGCGACGGAATTTTCTACGATCCGTTCGGGTGGGGGTTCTACTCCCCAGGCCTTGCGTTCGGAGCTCCATACGTCGGGTACGGCTATGGTTACGGGGGCGGCCGTTACCACCATTTCGGACCGGGCTATCGTCCGAGCTATACAGCTGGCGGTCGCTCTTCCGCGTTCGGTGGACACGCACATAGCGTAGGTAGCAGCGGTTTCGGCAGCGCGGTCCACAGCGGTGGGTTCGGCGGAGGGGGCTTCCGCGGCAGTACCGGAGGCGGACTCCGCGGTGGCGGCTTCCACGCCAGCGGCAGTGGTTTCCCCGGCGGTGCTGGCGGTGGCTTCCATGGCGGAGGCGGCGGCGGTTTCCATGGCGGAGGCGGCGGCGGTTCCCATGGCGGAGGCGGCGGAGGAAACCGTTAGGCCTCCGGCCGTCGAAATTCCAAACTCTTCGGTGATGCAGTATCCTGGCGGTCGAGGTTTAACGCGTGAGTCAGATTCGGATCTTGCTGGCTGACGATCACACCATCATCCGATCGGGCTTACGTCTCCTGTTAGATCAGCAGCCAGATTTCAAAGTGGTCGCGGAGGCCAACAATGGACGGGAGGCCGTCGAACTTGTCGACGAAGAACATCCCGACGTTGCCGTTCTCGATATCGGCATGCCCCAACTCAATGGAATCGAAGCCACCCAGCAAATCGTCTCTAAGGAAAGTCAGACAAAAGTCGTGATTCTAAGCATGCACGCGGATGAAGGCTACGTCCTCAGAGCACTGAAGGCCGGAGCCCGCGCGTACATTCTGAAAAACTCAGCGGAGGCCGATCTGATTCGAGCAGTGCGAACAGTTGCAGACGGAAAATCGTTCTTCAGCCCTGTGATCAGCAAGATGCTGCTTGAAGACTATGTTCGTCAGATTCGGGACAAGCACGTCGAGGATAGCTACGACCTCTTAACACCACGCGAACGCGAGATCCTGCAACTTCTCGCAGAGGGCCGAACCAACAAGGAGGTCGCCAGCCTTCTTCATCTGAGCGTCTACACGGTCGATGCGCATCGTGGCAATATACTGCAAAAGCTAAACCTTCATGGAGTGCCTGAGCTGATTCTCTATGCCGTCAGAAAAGGGATCATACAGTAGCAGGTCCTTGAACGACCGAAACGTATATCGGCAGCGTAACGCGTACCGCTGTACCTTTTCCGGGGGCAGACCGGACCTCGAACCGCCCTCCGAGTTGTCTGACCCGCTCCTCCATCCCCAGCGTCCCAAGGCCTCGCGTCCTGTCGGAATCAAATCCGCATCCGTCGTCTTCCACGCTCAGAAACAGTGAGCCGTCGTCCTGGCGCACAGTGACCATTGCGCTCTTTGCTCCAGAGTGACGCGACATATTGTGGAGCGCCTCTTGGACAACCCGGTAAATACAGGTACGCAATTCGTCGGGGAGCGCATCGGACACATTTTCTGCTGCAACTTTGACTTTTATGCCGCTCCGGCGAGAGACTTCGCGTGCTTGCCATTCCAGAGCCGGAATCAAGCCCAGATCGTCCAGCATGGAAGGGCGTAACAGAAGCGCTATATCCCGAATTGAGTTCACGCTCGAATCGGCAAACGTTCGAATGTTATCCAAGTATCGAAGGCTGACGGCGTCATCTGCTGGAATTCGTTTTGCCAGATTGGCGGCATCCACAAGCAGCGCGTTCAGGGTCTGGCCCACTTGGTCGTGCAGCTCCCGCGAGATGGTGCGCCGCTCGGTTTCCTGTGCATCCACGAGCCGGGCTGACAATTGTTCCAACGCCTTGCGCGCTCTGAGCACCTCTTGGTAGCGGTGCCTGTTCTGCCGCTCAATGCGGAAGATGTAAAATAGGCAGCCGAGCGCCAGCAGAAGCGCCGCCCCTAACCCCGCGCTCAGCGCGATGTTCAACTGGCTCCCCAGGCGTTCGAATTGGGCCTGAATCTGAGCTTCCGTCGAAGCCGTCTGTTTGGCGTCGATATCTTCCAACTTCGTAGTGATCTCTACGATAGAAGTTCTCAAAGGAAGGATCTCGTCATTGTAAAATGTAGCGGTCAGGGGCCTTCCCGCCGCCGGGGAGCTCAAGGCACGGCTGAGACGTTGCCAGTGCTGATCCAGCAGGTCGCCGAGCCGCTTTACCAGAACCTCCTCGTCTAGCGTCGTCGACCGGTAACTCGCCAAGTCCGACGATAAGTGCGACCACGCATCTTGTACCTTCGCCAAGTAGTCCTTAGCGTTCCGAGGGTCCGAATCCAGGAAATAGTCGCCGAGATACGTGTGCGTGAGCAGGATCGAGGAACGGATCGAGGCCAGATGATTGGTGCGCTGAAGAGCGGCGTCTCTAAGAATCTTGTTCTCGGCCCGCATCGCGTCCAGGAGACGCAGTGAGTCGATGGTCGCCAGGAGAAAGATCAGACTCATTCCGCCCAGGCCCACGAATAAGGCGAAACGCAGGCGGCGGGCAGAATAATCGCCAGCATCCGCTGCGGTTCGTGACCCTTTCAACGACTTCACTCTGGCCTTAGTCTACCGAAGCGAGATTAGGACGGATATCCAGTATCGCCACTAGCCTATGTTGGGGACGGAATCTAACCAATGTCCGCTATGGGCAATCGAACGCATCAATCCTAACCTGGGATTGGAGGTAGTAGACATGAGAGTCGAAGGTTTCAAAGGCCGCCGCTGGTTAGCGACGATTTCCGTCGCGACAGCGCTCGCGGTAACTGGTTTTTACGGGTTGCGTGCAGCGACCCTCGCAAGGTTCGAAAATCCGGCTCCGACCATCAAAACGGCTTCGCGCTCCGAGGCGGCGGCCGGCCGCGGATATTCGGCCGTCGTGAAGCGCGTCGTGCCGGCCGTGGTCAACATCTCGACCTCAAGAATCGTGACGCAAACAGCGCTGGAAATGCCGCAGGGCGCCGATCGTTTCTTTCGCCAGTTCGGCGACGATTTTGGTCAACAATTTAATGCACCCCAAAACGCACCCCAGCAGGAGCGAACCGAAAAGGCCCTCGGCTCGGGCGTGATCGTCAGCCCGGAAGGCTATGTCCTCACTAACAATCACGTAGTGGACGGCGCCAAGGAAGTCACTGTCACACTGCATGACAAACGGGAGTTCAAAGCTCGCGTAGTCGGTACTGATCCACGTACGGACGTGGCTCTCCTTAAGATCGAAGGATCGAACTTTCCTACGTTGACGCTAGCTGACTCGGCCAAGGTTGAAATTGGCGACATTGTTCTAGCCGTCGGCAATCCGTTCGGCGTGGGCCAGACGGTGACAGCCGGAATTGTGAGCGCTACCGGCCGCGGAGGTCTGGGGATCGAGCAAGTGGAAGACTTCATCCAAACTGACGCTCCGATCAATCCCGGCAACTCTGGAGGTGCGCTAGTCGATGACGAAGGCCACTTGATCGGCATCAATACCGCCATCCTTTCTGGAAACTCGGGCGGCAATCAAGGAATTGGATTCGCAGTTCCGATCAACATGGCGCGCCATGACATGGACGAAATTCTGGCGCATGGCAAGGTTGAGCACGGCTACCTCGGTATCCTCCCTCAGGATGTAACACCGGCTCTAGCCAAGTCCTTCAATAGCAGCGAAAACGGCGGCGCTCTGGTTGGCGAGATTACGCCTGGCAGCCCCGCCGCGCACAGTGACCTGAAGCAGGGTGACATCATCGTCGGGGTGAATGGACAGCCGATCGCGGATGCCAGTCAGCTACGTTCCAGGATCGGCATGATGAACCCGAATGTTTCCGTAATGCTGAAGGTGTTACGGAATGGCAAGATGCAGGATGTTGCCGTGAAGCTGGGCGACTTCCCCTCCAAAGAAGAACGTGCCAGCGTTGAGAAGGGAAACTCAGACAGCAGCCTTCAGGGTGTTACCGTCGAGAACCTTACGCCGGAAGCGACGCAAGAATTGAAACTTCCGGCCACGACCAAAGGTGTGGTGGTGGATCAGGTGAATCCATCCAGCCGCGCCGCCGACGCTGGTTTGCAACCGGGCGACGTTATCCAAGAGGTAAATCATCAACCGGTAACTAGTGTCAAGGATTACAACCAAGCCGTTTATGCCTCCAAGAAGGACGATCCCGTTCTCTTACTGGTGGACCGCGACGGCGACACGATGTTCCTGGCGGTGTAGTTTGCCGCCGGGTTCAACGGCCGGCCATGAGCTCCTCCTCCGAGGCTCAGGCCGGCCGGAAACTAAAGGGGATTATATGTTACGAAGTCTTTACGTTATGCTCGACTATCACATCGCCGCCACCGACGGCGTGCAGGGCACGGTTCAGGATTGTCTCTTCGACGATGAGAGTTGGATCGTTCACTATCTCGTGGCTGAGACGGCAAGCCCGCTGGGCAAGAGGAAGGTTTTGATCCTTCCGTTCGTGGTGGGGCGACCGGACTGGGAGACAAAGCGTCTTCCCGTTCTCTTGACCTCTGAACAGATTCGAACCAGTCCTCCACTTGAAGCCGACATGCCCATCTCACAGCAATATCAATCCGGCTTGAAGCAGCCTGGATCTCACTTGAGAAGCATGCGGGAGGTGCTTGGATATACCCTGCATAGCACGACCGGAGAGGCTGGAACCCTTGAGGATTTCATTATCGAGGACACTTTATGGGGCGTACACCAGGCGGTTGTCGCGTTGAAGCAGCCTTCTCCACGGTCAATCCTGGTGAAACCCGAATCGATCCGGTCAATTTCGTGGACGGGCAAAGCAGCCTGGGTGAATCTGTCGCTTCAGGAGCTGGCGAAGAACCCCGAATTCGATCCGGCCACGCCGGTGAATCGGGATAGGGAGCATCGCCTATACGACTACTACGGTCGGCCCGTCTATCCGACTCCACCGCTTGGCTCCGAGGGGAGGCCCGAGGCACACCAACGTTGAAACGTGCCGCCGGCCTCGCTTCCGTGGACCGGCATTAGCGGGGAGAGAATTCGCCCACCCCAACATTGGCTCTCCAATTTCATCCCAGACGCTAGAGTCGATGGCTTTCTGACGCGCCGCCATGGGAGGTTCGCTCAGAACCTGAGCAGGTATTTGGTTGCGGGGGTAGGATTTGAACCTACGACCTTTGGGTTATGAGCCCAACGAGCTACCAGACTGCTCCACCCCGCAACATCATGGTAGCGTAGGTTCCTC
>JAICXC010000140.1 GCA_025980665.1 Bryobacteraceae bacterium | reverse complement strand
GAATTCAATCGACCCTGTTTTCGTCCCGATGTCTCCAAACAATGCGGGTACTGTGTTCGCGTAGAATCCGCCCACGGCGTTTTGGTTGAACTGATCGCATCCACATCCAGCAGCGAGCGATGGGGTGACCTTTGCAGAGCCGATGGCATTACCATCATTGTCCCGGAGGGCCACGGTGACTGTCTGGTCACTATTCGATGCATTCACCACGGTGAAGGCCGTAACATATCCGTTGCCTTGAAATAACGGAGCCGTCCAACGGGGTTTCGCGCTCGTGATATCGACCGGGTCGACGGTGACTTGCCAGCTGATGTTGCCGCTCACCAGAAAGTATGAGAGCTGAAGTGTTGCTTGGCTAAGAGCGGCGGCGTTGGGAGCGACGATCTGGAATTGCACAGGTCCTTGCGCCAAGCCGGGGATCTGCGCATCAGCACCACCGGTACAACTTCCAATCCTGGCGACGCTGGTGATGGTCCCCTGACTCGCGGTGCCCGAGGGTAGCCCAAGCGAAAAGCCTTGTACTGCAGGAAATGCCGCACCGAGTTCGGTCCCCCACAACCCAAAACAATTGTCGGGACTGTTGAAAGGGATAACCGTGCCGTTGGGCGCAGTAAACGTTGCTCCGGCGCCGGTTTTAACCCATGCTCGGAAACTCGGCACGGCTCCGGTGACAAGTCCAGGGGTGGGTGTTTGCGTCGGCATCAATTCGGTAGCTTGGCTGGTCCAGCCGTTGCCAACGGCAAATTGCGGAAATATTACCGTCTTTAGGCAGCCGAAACCCGTTCCCGCGCCAAACAAGGTCTGCGCGGTCACAGCCGCGTTGTCTCCCGACCCGCAATTACCGGGTGCCGTCGTACTCAGGAAGCTCAGATCGCTCGGCTGCCCCCAGGCAGGCATCAGTAAACACCCGGACAGGAAGAGAATATGAAGGGTTTTCATCAAGGAATCCTTTCTGCGAACCGCGTTGCTTGGGCCGCGCCCTCGTTAGTGTATTTCCCACAACAAACGGTAGAGTGTCAAGCTATCATCTGCCGAGGGTGCAAATCTACCGGTGACCTTACCTTGTTTCAGAGGCAGAAAGCAAGCCAGACGATGGGCTTGGATGCTTCTTTACGTATCTCGTCAGTCCGCTGCGGAGCCATCCGAATCTAAAAGCGTAACCAGACTCATGCAGGTACTGGGTGGCCTCTTGCGGCGGCATTCCGAGAAAATACATTTTGTACAGCGCGGCAATGACGCTCGTCCGATCGCGGCCGAATCGGCAGTGGAAATAGACCGGATGATACCGGTCGTCTCGCAGGATCGTTAGTATCGCGTCAATATGTTTTTCCGATGGGGAGATCGGCGAAGCATTCATTATGCCTGGAATCACCGTTATGCCGTACTTTCTCGCCTTGCGCGTTTCGAGAAAAGACATAAAGGGAAAGGCTTGCAAGTCTACGATGTACTTCACATGCAGCGACTGAAGGAAACGGTAATCGGCATCGCTCTTAGGCCTCGATCCCTTATAAACGCCAACATCCACGGGGGCAAAATGCTTTAGCTTAGAGCCAGCCGCCTTCAGTTCGCGACCCGCGTCATCCACTGCGGCGATGTCTTGGCTACGGGCGGAAAGTGCGCCCAAAACAAGCAACATAGCGACAAACGGTCTGTTCATAATAGGTTCCGCAGCGTCCTCTAGTAGGGAAGATCCCCGAGCTTCCAGATTGAAGCGAGCAAGGCAAGGGCCAATTCCCTGCGAATCAGCTCGACCTAAGGCGGAGCCGGACATAATTAACGAGGACCGGCGGCGTCAGGAGACCTTGAGTCTTCGAGCCGCCGCCGAAATGAGAACAAGGGTGAGCTACTCTGCGGTCTGAGTCCGAGCAATGACGCTGGCGCTAGCTCCAGTGTCCTTCAACGAACACGTACCCATCCCGACGATGCACCCAACGCGGCGCAATCCACCGTGCATGCTCATGTGGTGGTCGATCCCAGCGGCCCTTCTCCCAGACGTAGTGGCTGCCGTTCCAGCGGTGATATCCAGGCACCCAAACGTACCCCTTCCCGTGAAGTTGCGGATACGATCATGCACAAGGCTGCACGAATGCCGCCTTATCGCAGGTCGTCATGCGGTCTCCTAGCGGTCCGCCACGTGATTCAGGTAGAGCAATCGCGGCTCGCGCAGCCCTGAACCCGGGCTTCTGGGGCTCGAACAACACAAGCCAGCCCACGGCTGCTAACACCCGAATCAGCCGGCGATCCAGTATCCGAAAGATAGATGCGAAACACGTTGAAAGCTGTGGAAATCTGTGTCTAGAGGAGTCGAACTTCGAAGGTTTTGCGGCTATAGTGTGGGAAGTTCCTCATTAGAAGACCTGGGGTAACCGTACCCCACCCCGGGCCGTATCCTCCGAGCGGCCATGGGCTTTCCTTCTAAGGTAGTGGGCATGCGTCCTTGACCCACTACCTTTTCTTTTGGCATGCCGCCTTTTGATTGACTGCGGCAGCCCGATACGATTGCTGCTTATCGTATAGTGCCTAGAGCCGGTGGTCCCGCCATACGCGAGCAATGTGTTGAGACGACTGCCCCTGCCAATTTAGGAGCACACCGTTCGGCGTTAACTTTGATCGAGCTGGTCCCAATAATGTTCAATAGCCGCGGCCACCAGTTGCGCCCGCGAGCGAACGCCGGTTTTGGTAAACAACTGCTGTATAAAAGATTTAACGCTGCTTTCTGAGACATCCATCCGGTGGGCGATCTCCTTGTTTGCCAGACCCTCGCAAACATGGCGGAGCACCCGGCTCTCGCGCGCGGTTAGCTGTATATTGGCTTGAGAGCCTTTGCTATCGGCAAGAGAGACCATCGCTTTCACGGACGTGGCGTCCAATACCGCATCGCCCTTCATGACGGCCCGGATCTGCTGGACCAGTGTGGCAACTGGTGCATCTTTCAGGAAAATGCCTGAACAGCCCCGGTGAAGCAGCCACGCGGCTTCACGTTCGCCCACACCCGCGGTCACCACTAGGATCTTTCCCCGATACCCGGCCGGACCTGCGCGTTTGAGGAATGTGCCTCCCTGCTCGGTTTCCAGGTTAATATCCAACAGGACCATATCTACTTCGGTAGTGGTCACGATGCGCAACGCTTCCTCCACGCTGGCGCATTCGCCGGCCACCGAGAAATCAGGCTCCGCAGTCAAAACCCTACTCAGTGCGTCCCGCAGCAGCGAGTGATCGTCAACTAGCAAAATCCGGATGGGTTTGACTTCAGACACAAGCCGATATTCCGACGGCGGCCGGCAACTCGATCAGAAAGACGCTCTCCCCGGCGCGCCGGCTGTATTGCAGCTCCCCGCCATAGGTGCGAATGATAGCGCGCGACACGTACAAGCCCAATCCGGCCGACGTGGCGCCAGGCTGGAACGGCTGAAATAGGTTCTCCGCCACCGGTACCCCGGGCCCATTATCGGCGACGCGAATCACCACAGATTCATTCGACTGGTAGGCGGCGACACTAATGCACGGTTCCGCCTGCTCGCCCAAGACCCGCATGCTGTTCTGCGTAAGATTCAGGAGCACTTGCAGCAGGCCTGAGTGTTCCGCCCGCACTCGTGGGAGGTTGTCCGCGACCTCCCAGAACAGCTTCACATCCTGATGCTGGGTCACAGAACCCACGATGATCCTCAGCTCCCGAAGAAGCGCGCTGACGTCTATCCCGGTAAGCGCGCGCTCAGCGTCAGTAGGAATTTCCGCCGCGGACAGCTTCCGCAGCGTCAAAATAAGTTTCCCAAGGGCCTGAAAGTCCTCGCTTTCCTTGACACCCTGCGATAGTCCGACCCTGCCGTGCAAGGCTTCGGCCGCGGCGGCCAGATTACGAATTTCGTGTGAGACCGCGCCGGCGATAATCCTGGAATTCATCAGCAACTGCCTCAGTCCGATCTCCTCCCTGTCACGCAACTGCTCCGAGGCGTCGGCGATCACCGCTGTCAGCCTGAGGCCGGCTGGTGTCTGGAACACAGACAGCCACATCTGCGCGAAAAACATCTCGCCGCTGCGCCTGCGCCCACTGGCTTCAACCATGGAGACCGGCGCGGGAGCGGCCTGCTTAGATTTCATCAGAGTGGCCAGCACCGGGAAATAATCGCCTATGTTCTCTCCCTTGGCGGGTTCCGATCCCAATCCAAGTATTCGTTTTGCGGCGCTATTCGTCATGTCGATCCGGGCGTCCGGTCCCACTGTGATGATAGCCGCGGGGCTGCTTTCTAACAAGGCGCGTGCGTCGTCTTCGGCTTCCTGGCGGAGCTCGCTTTCTTCCCGAAGCTTCCGGACGCTTTCTGATTCGATGCGACGCGACCGGGCTAGCTCGGCGACGAAAAGGGCAATTCCTGAGAACGCAAAAATAGCCATGGCGATTCGGGCCGGACTGTCAGTCTGCCAGGGTGAAGGTCCAAGCTGCTCGCGCAGCAAGGCTGCGAAGACCGCTAACCCAAACACCAGCGTCCGTCTTGGAAAGACGGCGGCATACATCGATAGAGGCAGAATGTAAAGAACACCGAGCGAGACGTCTCGAACGACAAAATAGTCGGCTAATGCGATCAGGCCAGCCAGCAGACCGGCGGTTGCCGCCACCCGGACGCGCCCAGCAGCCCTAATCCGATCAAGAAGATCCAAGCGCATGCATGCTTTTTGTCCTTGCCCAATTATAAGCGGCGCACGCTGAGGCGGTCTCCCCGAGACTCTACTTATTGCCCAAAAGATAGGTTGCTTAGGAATGGTTAAGGTGTTTTTCTAAGGGAGTTCTATTTACGTATGTTTTTGTGCATAACTCGTGCACAATCGGCCTGAAAGATCGACATCTGCAACAGTTTGTGAAGTAATGGAGCAACTATGAGTAAGAAATCTTCGTTAATCGCGACGGCATTGTGTCTCGCGATCGTTTCCGCCGTCCCCGCGATGGCGGCAATATCAGGCGCAATCTACACGACCCTTAGCGATGGAAGTACAGTTAACGCCAACCTTTTCACCGACAAGGCGGACGTGTACCTGGATGGCGGCCCGCAGAACACGAACTCCGCGGGCATTTCCCCGGCGCCGGGCGTCTATTACTTTACGGTGACAGACCCTAGCGGGGCCACCATCCTTTCCAGCGATAACGTCACTTGTCGGCAGGTACAGGTTCTTCTGAACGTAGCGGGCAAAGGTGTTGTGTTCGGAGTGCCAGCTAGTGTTCCTCCCGTGGCTTGCACCGCTGCTGGTGGGTCATTTCATGCGGTCGGCTCCGTGAACGCTGCGAATGGTTCCGAGCCAGTCCAGTTGCTCCCATACGACGACACACCGAACCATGGTGGTGTGTACAAAGTGTGGATGTGCACCACCCCGGCGGCCACGAAGGACGATCTCATAGCCGCAGACTGTAAGACCGATAACTTCAAGGTGAAGAATTCGCAGTGCGTAGGAGAGGCTTGTGGTGGCACGCCTCAGAGCCTCATCAGCGGCATCAAATTCTATGACAAGGGCACCAACGGCACCTTCATTAGCGGTGTCTACACGGCGCCGGCACCACCGAACGGTGTTCTGGACGGAAGTGAAGTCCCGATCGCGGACTGGAAAATCGTCTTTAGCGGGGTGAACAACACCGTGCCCTTCACGGAAACCCTTTCAACCGATGGGTCCGGCAATTGGGAGGACGCGTCAGATGTCGGCTCGACGATTACCGTTTGTGAGGTTCTACAAAGCGGGTGGACCCAGTCTGCACCGCGTTCAACCGATAACGCCAACGGAATTGGCGTCATTATCACGGGAACCACCATTGATCCGACCTTTGCGCCAAACTGCTGGCAGGGAACTGTGCCCGATGCGGACACTACAGGTCTCAACTTCGGCAACTACGAAGCGGTTTCGGGCACTAAGTATTACGACACCGACGTGAGCGGCACACCGACCACCGGCGACACGACCATTGCAGGAATTAAGATTCTGTACTGCGGTGGCGCTTTGCCATGCAACACCCCTACCGGCGTCGCTTTCACGGACGTAAACGGGAACTACACTTTCTATCTTCAATCAGCGGGCGAGACCTACCAGATTGGTGAGGCGTTGCCCGCCGTCAACAATTGGTCCCAAACTGGCCCACTGAATGGAGCGCTTCCGCCTCCCACCAACACTGGCAATGGGACAGTCGCTGGAACCCTTGCGATGAACTGGCTCACTTCCGTAGGCGGATCCGCAAACGGGCTGTACTTCACCAACGTCTGCCGGGGTACGGATACTCCATTTACTCTCGGGTACTGGGGATCCTCGCCGGTCGGGAAATCGGCGCTTACAAGCGCGTTTTCGGGGTGGGCGACTGGCCTTAACAGCCAATTCCCTGGTACCTCAGCGACCCTCCTGTCGCTGATCAATGTCGCGAAGGGGGGGAATCCGGCCCCGCCTGTTGCCGCGTTTTCGACTACAAACTCGACTAACGCATACAGCGCTCTGTCGAGCTTCTTAATGAGCGGCACAGGTACGAACGCCGCCAACATGTTGTCGGTTCAGGCTGCAACGATGGCCCTAAACACTCTGGTTCCAGTGGGCGGGAAGACCGTGAGCGGCTCCGATCTGATGAAGGTCGGCACGTCAGCGCAATTGACGGCGAACGGATGCACTGCTCTCAGTGTGACGCCGGTCACAGTAAATGCTGGCGGCTATGCACCGATCTCTGACGTTCTGAGTTACGTCCAGGCATTACTTGTCGCATATCCCAACACTACTGCCGCCGGGAACGCCCGTAGCTGCGAAGCATTCGTTCAGACGGCGCTGAACAATGCTAACAACAACTTCGCGCTTACGATTATCAAGGGCGCGGCTTGCTCGGTTCCGACACTGTACTAAAAACAAACGATCAGGAAAGACTTACGGGAGGGCTTCGGCCCTCCCGTTTTTATTTGGTAACGCTCACAATCGCCGAGACCCCTACATTCCCAGCCGCATCGTAAGCCTTGGTCTGAAGCGTATGTGCGCCCTTCGCCACGCCCTTGGGGTTGGTATTCCACTTGGTCGTGAACGGCGCAGTTGTCGAGGTCGCCGTCAGCGATCCGTCGACATAAAGCTTCACCTTAGCCACTCCCACGTTGTCCGACGCCTTCACCGAAACGGAGACAGTACCGGAAACCGCAGTCCCGGAAGCAGGCGAGGTGATGGAGATCGCCGGCGGCGTGGTGTCCCCCGAGGGCGTTGCGGAATTGCTCACCGTCACGGTAACCGATGCGCTGGAAGAATTTCCCGCGGCATCGCGCGCCGTCGCCATCAGAGTATGCCCGCCGTCGGCGGACGACGTCGTACCCCAGGAGCAGGAATACGGCGACCCGGTTGCTGTGCAGGTGAGCGCTCCGTCCACATAGAAGCTGACCGAGGCCACTCCCACGTTGTCCGAGGCGGAAGCCTGGATCGAGATAGTTCCGGAGACCGTCGCTCCCGAGCCCGGGGAAGTGATCGAGACCGTGGGCGGAGTTGTATCGAGCGTGGTGTTGTTTACCGTGACCGTGATGGATGCGCTGGCCGAATTCCCGGCGGCATCGCGGGCCGTTGCCGTCAGGTTATGCGCACCGTTATTCGCGGTGGACGTATTCCAGGGGCACGAGTAGGGCGCGAGGGTCGCCGTGCAGCTCAGCAGTCCGTCGACATAGAAAGTTACTGAGGCGATGGTGACGCTATCCGTGGCCGAGCCTTGAATCGACACGCTCCCAGAGACGGTTGATCCCGAACCCGGGGAAGTAATGGAGACATTGGGCGCGGTACCACCGGAGGTTCCTGCAACAGCCAGCGTCACGGCGCTGGACGCGTTGACGCGTCCCCAACCATAGGTCGAGTCCCAACCTGTTGCCCCCAGATCGTCAGCGGATTGCTTCAGGATGCCGACTATCTGGGACGGTGTGAGCGCCGGATTGGCGGACATTGCCAGCGCAGCGACTCCGGCCACAATGGGCGCGGAAAATGAGGTCCCGCAGCCATTTGCATAACCGCCGCCGCGCAGCGTGGTGTACACACAACCAGGGGCGGCCAGATCGATGTTGTTCCCAGTGTTAGACCAGGAGTAGAGCGCGTCATTCGGATCGGTGCCGCTCACCGTGAGAATGTACGGATTGTCCGCGGATGGATCGAAAGTCGAGTAGTTGCCGGCTGAGGACGCAACCACTCCACCTTTATTTTGGAAATACTGTGCGGCCGAGGTTACGGTGGAACTCGTGCTCACCATATAGCTGATGTTGGCGATCCGGGCGCCGTGATCGGCTGCCCAGGTTAACGCACTGGCGATGGCTGAGTAGGTTGCTGTTCCATCTGTCGCGGACACGCGAACAGGCATGATCAGGCAGTTCCAACAAACGGATGCGACGCCGACGCCATTGTTGCTTACGGCTGCCGCGGTTCCGGCAACCGGCGTGCCGTGACCGTAGACGTCGCTGGTGTCAGCGTTGTTGCTGTAGACGTTCCAGCCAGGAACCATCTTTGTCGCCAGATCTTCGTGAGTTCCATCGACACCGGTATCAAGGATGGCGATAATCACGCTTCCCGAGCCGGTGGTAGTCGACCACGCCGTCGGGCCTTGAATCTTCTTCAGATGCCATTCCCAATTCGTGTACCACGGATCGTTCGGCGTCACATCGTCCGGGGAAAGGATCGCATCGAGCTCCGCAAATTCTACTTCCGGACGCTGTCGGAACGCGCGCACTAAAGCTCTCTCATTGGCCTGAGGCGGGAGAGAAAGCACATGCACACCATTACCTGGCAGCCGGTCGAACATCTGAGCGCCCAAACCAGCGATTACGTCTGCAGCCTGATCGTCCGTAGTGTCGGCGGTGAATTGGACAAGAATGCGCCCGGGAACAAATTGAGCTGGCTCCGGCGGGGCGTCGGGTTCGGGCTGCGCCTGTGCAAACACCGCTGCCAAGGCAAGCATTCCAATGGGGGCCACAAAGCAAGAAGTGATTCTAACTCGCCTTATTCTGAACATGCCGCCCTCCTGAGCGCAATTAAGCGCCAATCTCTGTATCGACCAGGGAGTTTGCTGCTGATAGGAATAAGGTTCGAACGAAATTACCCTACTACCTGGTGGATCGGGTGCGCATGTCCCAATGGGGAGGTTGCCAGGCGCCAGGCGCTAGTTATTCAAAGCTCATCATGCCGACTGGCCCGGCTAACCTGGACCGGCTTAACGGAGTAAACGGAGTAATGAGAAATCGGTGGGATTTCTTAGTGTATGAAAAATGGAGCGGGAGGCCGGCGTCAAACCGGCAACGTCCAGCTTGGTAAAATGCCGGCTATTTTTGACTTCCTATCGTCTTCACGCTGGAGATAGTGTTCGCGATCTTGGTCAGTCCGATCGATGTCAAGCGCCGTTGTGCCACCATCACGGGCGGGTCGATAACGCTCCACGCCCTTCTACGCTGTCCCGACGAACGAACTGCGTAGCGTCGCCTCGGATGGAATCGCCGAGGAGTCGCTCGTAAGCTGCCATCTCGTCGTGTGGTGGCGTACGACAAGCCCTTGTCACAGCCCGACTTGGCAAGTCCTTCCGCGACCGTCGCAAACGAGCGGTCATCCATGATCTTGTAATTTAACGCCAAGAATGTCAAAGCGCGGTCAAAAGTGAGCCATCGGAAAGATCCGTCCGACCTCCGGCTTCCGGTGCGAGCTCTATCAATAACCGAGCTATATCCTACGGTTAGCGCCACCGCGCGGTTGGCCAGTGCTTCAATGGGTCGCATGTTGATTATTTGGGCGGGCTTGCGTTTTGACACGGTTTTGACGTTTCTTGCTTTACGCTGGTCTGGGACGTGAGCGGACAGGAGATATTCTCCATGCTACTCAGCCTGAACAGATCGTACAACCACCGTCAGTTCGTATAGTGCCGAGTACCGGGCAACTGTCCCGGTTAAAGGAGCAACATATGTCCGAATCTGTCGCTGCCCAGGCCGAAGGGTGGTTTCGGGAGCATCAAGTTTCGGGAGCATCAAGACGTAATAGGGGTCTCATCACGCGCCGGCTACCGGGCGTACCAGATTCTGTACATCACCTTCGCAGTGGTGCCAATTGTTACGGGGTTGGACAAGTTCTTCCACTTGCTGTGCAATGTAGCATTCAAACCGAAATATGGGGGCTATCTTGTCGCGGCGTGGTTAGGGGGGATCATCATCAATCTGCTTTTGATTCCGGGCTTCTTCGACATTGCTTTCCGCGATTTCGGACTATCGCTTGGCGCGCTGGCGCTGGCGCGACTGGGCCGCGAATTCCCAAGTTGATCCACGTGCCGCTCAGGACACACATGACGATCTGCGGCGCGAAAACATAAGGAGACAACGAGGCCATGGACGCCGATCAACCGCAAACACCTCGCACTGGAGCGCAGAGAACGGTAGAGCCCGCTGCCGGTGTATTTCTGGAATTCGATTTGAACGCCCAGATTGAACAACTGAAACACGAACCGGCCTGGCAGAACGGACGTAACGCCAAGACCATGGTCAAGTATCCGGACTTTAGGATTGTTCTGATGCTGATGAAGGCGCAGACGCGCATTGAGGAACACCACGCCGATGGAAGAATCTCCGTGCAAACTGTCGCCGGCCATATTCGGATGCATGTAGCCGGAAGGGATTTCGACTTGCCCGTAGGGCATCTGCTGGCTCTCGATCATGAGGTGCGGCATGATGTCGAGGCATTAGAAGACAGCGCGGTCCTGCTGACCATCGCGCAGCCCGCGAAGGAGGCCTGAAGTGACCGTCTGGCCATTGACGGCTTACTTCGCGCTGGTGATCTTAGTGGTGGCGGGAATGCTCGCTCTTTCCTACGTCTTGGGACAGCGGCATAATGAACGCGCGACCGGAGTGCAGTACGAATCGGGGATCCGTTCGGAAGGCTCGGCGCAGGTGCGCCTGTCTGTCAAGTTTTACATGGTGGCCATGTTCTTCGTCGTTTTCGACCTGGAAGCCATCTTCATCTTTCTTTGGGCTGTCGCCGGCCGCGAACTGGGCTGGGCTGGTTATTCTGAGGTGCTCATCTTCATTGGGGTGTTGGTCGCCGCCCTGGTCTATCTCTGGCGGGTGGGAGCGCTCGACTGGTTTCCGGCGGGCCCGCATGCGCAAGAAAGGATCCGATGAACTCGCCCAGCGACTCTCCAGCAAGCCAGCGAAACTCTTTCCAGGAACTCGTGCGGCCGGGTGAAAGTCTGGCCGAAAGCAGCGTGCGGCAAAGTGTGATTTTCTCCCGCCTTCAGGACTTGTTGGCGTGGGGCAGGAAGAATTCCATCTGGCCATTCAACTTCGGACTCTCGTGCTGCTACGTGGAGATGGCTACCAGCTTGACCAGCAAATACGACATCTCCCGGTTCGGCGCGGAAGTGATCCGCGGGACGCCGCGGGAGGCCGACTTGATGGTGATCGCCGGCACCGTTTTCATCAAGATGGCGCCGGTGATTCAGCGTCTCTATGAGCAGATGATGGAACCTCGATGGGTGATCTCT
>JAICXC010000175.1 GCA_025980665.1 Bryobacteraceae bacterium | reverse complement strand
GGCCAGGGCCGCCAGGCGAGTTCGCGGTCGACACCGCGCCGATTGTGGCCGGGCAGGCCAGGCGCGCCGCACCGCTGTTATTCGAATTCAAGAGCGCTGTGGCCGCGGCCTTGTGCGCTGTTCCGGTATCTTGCGCCAGCAGGGTGCTCAGGCACAGTGGGATTAGCATCATACGGATCATTCGCATGGCGGATTGTCTACCTCTATGGACTTAAAGTGGAGTTGCCGGGTGCCAGCGGGCAGTATACATGAGTACAATCTTGCCTCGCAAACCTTCCTGACGTTGGGTGGCGCCCCCCACCAGTGACCATTGCGCTTGGTCGATTTGAGCACCGGTTTACACTGCTGCTATTATTGCCGCCATGGAGATTCGGCACCTTCGCTACTTCTGTGTGCTCGCCGAACAACTCCATTTCACCAAGGCTGCGGTGCTGTTGAATGTCGCACAGCCCTCGCTGAGTCATCAAATCAAGCAACTTGAGGATGAGTTAGGCACACTGCTCGTGGAGCGGACAAACCGGCGAGTCCGGCTGACGGCGGCGGGTGAGGTATTTCTCGCTCGGGCGACGCAAATTTTGCAGCAGATTGACCAGGCGACCCGGGAAACCGCACGGACCGGTCAGGGCGATGCCGGGTCGCTGGTGATTGGTGTTATCAGTACGGCGGTATGCAGCGTCCTGCCAGAACTAATGCGCAGTTTCCGGCGCGAATCCCCCAATATCGCCATCGATATTCGTGAAATGGAGCCCGGCGAGCAAGTAGAGGCACTACTCCAGCGGCCTCGGCGGGAAAGTGCGTCTTCGCGACTTGGAGTCAGAGACGTTCCTGATCCCACGCCAGCAGTCAGTTCCCGGCTTTCATGAGTTGGTTTTGAATACACTCCGGGCAGGCGGTGTGTCTTTCCCTCGCCTGCAGCCAACGAGACTGCTTCAAACCGCGGTGTTTCTCGTGGCGGGACAAATCGGAGTTGCTTTGGTGCCGGAATCATTTCAACAGCACTTGAAAGTGCGAGGCTGCGTGTACCGGGAGCTCGCCGGGCGCCACGCCATGCCGATCTCATCGGGTTGTGGCGGCGCGACAATGTCCCCCCGTGCTGCGGCGTTTTATTCACCAGATGAAACGGGTGAAGATGGAGAAGGATCTCCGATGATGCTTTTTGAGCGGGTGCGCTACTTCTGGTGAGAATCCCTGCCCTCACCGATTTGAGGCATCAGGAACAAGACGTAATTCTTCTGGAACGATAGACAGCCGTTATTGGAGGCCGGCAGGGCGTCTACTGTACAATCATCTGGAACTGGCGTTCCGGAGGCTGGGCTATGCACGGGATTCTTCCGAATTTGGCCCCATTTTCGCGGTGGCGCTGGTGATCGCTACGATTCGGTGAGTTTGATCGGGATAAAGTCTAATGGAAACTGCATCGTTCACACAAGCGCTTCACGGGCTGGTGGAGCAACGCATTGCGCTTCAGAACAGAGCAAGTAATATGTTGAGCGCATGCGGCCTAAACTTGATCGAGGAAGCGCTATCGAGCGAGGAGAAGCTGACGGCAGTGCTGGAATTCCCCGGGGATAAAGTCGCGCGCATGCAGTTGCGGGTGATCGCCGAACAGATCCGGACGTTGAACAAGAGCATTGCCGAGCTGGAATGGAATATTCACCGGGAGCGCACAACCCGCTATCCCAAGCGGCGGGTGAGCCGACGTCGGTGAATTATACGATACTTGCTCGAAGGGTGCCGATTGGGGCCCAACACCGAAGGGCGTCGAGGATGACGGGGACGAAGACGCGTGGGGTAGCGCGCAGCTTCCGACCACCGACGACCTGATAACCCTTCTGTATCGTCCGAATTGTGACGATTTCGGCCGGCGTCGCGGTTTTTGCATCGACATTCGCCGAGGAGTATGTGAAGCCCGTGAGCATGCACTCGGATGTCGTGTATTCGATGCCGCGCTTCTCCTGAGGCCTGAAATTGGGCCTAGGGAACAATTCAGAATAACTCTGCTTTGATCGTGATTCGTTATTAGAGTGCGGCCGGGTGTTTACTGTACAATCGGTGGGACTACTTGCGTGAGGAATGAGTAATAAGGAGAGCTACATGAGAATCTGGATGCACACCACAACGGCAGTGGCCTTCGCCGCGGTGGCCGCGTGGCTGACCCTGTCTATCCCCAATACGGTCCAAGCGCAGGCTCCGGCGGCCGCAAAAGGCAAAGGCAAGGGTTTCGCGCAGGACCCTCGTGCGCAGACCCGGACCTATCACTTCGAAGACACCAATGAGGATCTGCCGTACTCGCTCTACGTGTCGTCGAAAGTGAAGAAGGACCAGAAGGCCCCCTTGGTGGTGACGCTTCACGGTCTGGGTGCGACACAGACCATCATGATGGGTAAGACCGCGATAGATCTTGCCGAGGAAGCCGGCTACGTACTGGTGGCTCCCATGGGCTACAACACAGGCGGATGGTATGGCTCTCCCGTCGGCACCGGGCCCGGCCGGGGTAAGGGCAAAGGCGCTCCACCGGCTGCTCCCGATGCAGCAGCGAAAGGCCCGGGCGAAGGCGCTGCCAAGGGCAAAGGATTTGGCGGCTTCGGCGGCGGCAACCAGCCGCCCAATCTGAGGGAGTTGAGCGAGAAAGACACCATGAACGTGATCGCCATGGTCCGCAAGGAATTTAAAATCGATGACAAGCGGATCTACGTCATGGGCCACTCAATGGGTGGCGCCGGGGCGCTGTACCTAGGTTCCAAATACCCCCACATGTTTGCGGCGGTTGCGGCAGAGGCTCCGGCGGCGTTCTGGCAAACCCGCAAAGAGACACTGCAGCCCATGAAGGACGCGAAAGTTCCTGTGATGATCGTCCACGGTGATATCGATGAGGTGGTTCCAGTGGCGAACAGCCACGCGTGGGTCGACGTCATGAAGGAATTGAAAATGAAGTACGAATTCATTGAACAGCCGGGCATCACGCACGGTCCGGTCATCGAATCCGGCCTCAAGCCCATCTACGAGTTCTTCGCGAAGCAGAAGAAATAAGGAGAGCGGCAGACATGAATATGGCTAAGAAGGTCGCGACGCTGGGCTCGCTGAGCCTCGCACTGTTTTTGAGTTATTGGCTGATTCAGGCGCCCGCTGTTTTCGGACAGCAACCACAGGGCGGCGGAGCCCCGAAGGGCGGCCCGGGCAAAGCACCGGACCCGCGCGTGCAGCAGCGGAAATATCATTTCGCGGATACCAACGAAGATCTGCCCTACGCATTGTTTGTCTCTTCAAAAGTCACCAAGGACAAGAAAGCGCCGCTGATTGTCGCGCTCCACGGAGTTTTCGGTGACGGTAACTCATTGCTACGAGGCAACGCGCTGGATTTGGCGGAGGACGGCGGCTACATTCTGGTCGGCCCAATGGGTTACAACCCGCAAGGCTGGTTCGGCTCACCGGTGATCGTCATGAATGGCGGCCCACGCAAAGGGAAAGGACCCGGTGCGGCAAAAGGCGGTCCACCGCCCACTCCCGAACCTCCGAATCTCGCCGAGCTCAGCGAGAAAGATGTCATGAATGTCCTAGCGATCGTGCGCAAGGAATTCAACGTCGATGACAAGCGCACTTACCTGATGGGCCACTCTATGGGCGGCGCTGGAGCCTTGTTCCTCGGGCCAAAGTACGTCGACCAGTGGGCGGCGGTTGCTTCCATGGCTCCAGCCGCGTTCCTGATGCAGCCGGAAAGCTTGGCCCCGGTAAAGGACAAGATGCCGTTGTTCCTGGCGCATGGCGATGCGGATACCGTGGTTCCTACCGACGTCGGCCGTCGCTGGGCCAAGGCCGCGACCGATCTCAAGATGAAGGACTTCAAGTATATGGAGATACCGGGCGCGGATCACGGGACGGTGATCACCCAGAGCATGCCGGAGATCTTCAAGTTCTTCAAAGAGCGCAGCAGGTAGGCTGCAGCCGTAAGACTCGGCAGCCTCCACCGGACCCTTCTTGTACTTGGGATACTCCGGATACGAACACATGGGGGAGGCTGCTGGCATCGGCGCTCACTGTGATCGACTTTCCCGGCGCCTTTCCGTTGTCCACCCAGTCCACCAGCAGCGCGAAACGGTCGAACGTGTTCGGAATAGGCTTAGACTCAATCTGTTTGCCATCGCCATCCGTGCTGTCAATGTTACCGGAGAGGCCGTGGCCGGTCTGTGGCAGCACAAAGAGACGGGCGAAACTATCGACCTTCGACCGGCCCATCTTGTCCAACACCGCCTGATAGCAGTCCAGCTGCGATCCTGGCGAAGCCAGCGTATCATTCGTACCGATGGCAACGATCATCTTGCCGCCGCGCTTCTCAAACGTCGATAAGTCGGGCTTGAGGGCATCCAGCCAAACCGAAAGTTCGGCACGGCGCGCCGACCATTTGCCGCCTTCGACGTAATCCAGCGGATTTGCGGCGAGGTCCTTCATCAGAAAACCAGTGACACCCAGAGCGCCCAGGTGGCTATGCATGGCGGCGTCCGCTGGTGCCCCTTCCTGCCCCCGGAACCTTGCCCCCATAATCAAACCGCTCCCGCTGGGATCCGTATTCGGCAGCCACATTCCGAAGCTCTTCACCCCGTTCGCCAATGGAGCCGCGAATGGATAACGGGCATAGACGAACTCCAGCGTCGACATCTGCCCGTCGGTCAGGCACGCATTCGCGCTGGTATCCGCCGGGTTGGGGTCTACGTTGCCGGGACAGCGTTTCGATGCCCACGGATGACGATGTTTCGCACCCTGTTTCACGTCGAAGATCGTGCGGCAAGCCATGTAGTTGTTCATGATGCCGTCCACCAGACCGTCCAACTTGTCGCATTGACGCATGACTTCGCCGCGAATTGCGTTGACCTTCGTGAGGGTGACCCAATTGGCCGCGGGCTTCTCCTGAATCCGGATGAGTTCAGGGGCCAGCATAAGAGAGGAGAAGTTCACAATGGGCACGTTCGCCGCCACGCCGTCATAGTCCGCCGGATAGCTTTGCGCCACCGTGAGCGCCTCGCGACCGCCCTGCGAGGAGCCGACGTAGTAGTTATATTTGGGCTTCGCCCCGTACATGCGCTCAACAAGCACCATGGCGGCATCGTGCGTCTTCTTCATCTGCACATAACCGAGGTTTTTGATGGCTTCGTCGTTCAACCCCCAGTCGTCATTCGGATCCGGCCCGACAGGACCTTTGGCTGCACCCGGTCCACCTGGACCCTTGCCGCCACCGGGACCACCTTTGGCTGCGAAGCCGCCCGGAGGTCCGCCGGAGCCTCCTCCAAAACCGCCCGTCTGATGACCGGAGTCACTTCCATAGGTGACACAGCCTTGCGCCAGCTGCGGCCCGGCGAGCCCGGGGATCGATACGTTCATTCCTCCGCCGCCCAACTGCACCGAGCGACCATTCCACGTGGAGGGAAACGCCACCTAGAAATTGATGGGTTTAGCGTTGGGGGACTTGTCAACCGGCTCGATGGAGCCGTTGACCGTGCAATAGGGCCCACCATTCTTTAGCGGCTGCATTCCATCGCGGTTCACTCAATGTAATTCCCGACACGGGCTCGCCGATGGCCGAGACCGGGAGGCTGCCGCCGAGCTTCGCGCTGCGCAGTCAGCTTCCGTAAGCGTCTTCGAAAGTGAGGGCGCCTGCGCAACCACGCCGGATGCCCAAAACATCGTTGCCGCTACGGCACAAAAGACAATCCACAAACGCGAATGCTTCATGATCAGTTGACCTCCAATACACGAACCCTAAGGCACACCATCCTGACACAATATCGGACTCACCCGCCCCGAACAATTGTTTCTGATTCTGGAACTATCACTTTCAACGATCGATTACGAGTGTTCACTTGCCGGGTATATTCTTCCATCGAGTGGTTTCGATTCGAGACACCGATCCTTTTACTCGGCCTGCGCCGAACACCCGATCCGCTAACGCTATTTTCGGGGCGGTTGCTTCAGGCTTTGGTATACGGCCGAGACGAACATCTGGGTGGTCCATGGGCCGCTGTTCGCGCCGTAGCGTCGATCGTAGTCCGTGGTGAGCTTGGCCGCCAGCACTTGCTCGAGCGAAGCGCCACTGGCGATTAACGCCTTCACCCGGTCTCGGACGATGGCCACCATGTCGCGGTATTCTACGACCTCATGCTCGTCGCACAAGTACCCGCGTCCCGGCACCACCAGCGTCCCCCCTTCGCCCGAGTGTTCAAAGACCGTGCGATCCAGGATGGCGTCAAGTGCATTGATTTCGCCCTGAACACTACCTCCGTTGGCGATGTCAATGAACGGATACTGCGTCGTATTGAAGATGTCGCCGGCGACGATGATGTCGGCGCG
>JAICXC010000071.1 GCA_025980665.1 Bryobacteraceae bacterium | reverse complement strand
GGGAAGCGGGCATGGTCGAGTGGTTGAGCGCTCTCGAAAGCGGTTTTCCGCATTGGAGTATTCATTGTTCCTCGCAAATCCAGAACCCTGAGTACGACTGGACAAACGACCTGTCAGCCTGGTTGAGGCGACTTGGTGCCAATATTCAGCCTGACCTACATCTTGCGGTTTCCCTGCGCTCCTTTAGAGCCGAACATGTGTCTGCATTCGTCGGCGCGCTCATCATTGGCGACGCGGGAAAGGCGAGGAACCTGTATGGAGAGGTCTCGCGGTACCCAATGGTTGTTACGCGAAAGCTTCAGAGGGCAAAAGAATGGATCCGGAATCAGGCGAGAGGCAGCGAACGCATAGGCCTTTTAGCTTCATCCAATGCGATCCGACTGAAGCCGGAGGGTATTTTTGTTAAGCAAGACCTCGATCCTGCACAGTGGTTCTTGAAGGGTAAAGATGACATTCGATCTTCCTACTACCTCGAAGACGTAGCTACCGAATTTCACGTGCAGGGGCTAGAGCTCGACTGGGCATTGGTTTGTTGGGATCTCAATTTCCGACGGACGAAGACCGGCTGGAAATCGTTCAGCTTCGCTGGCACCCGTTGGCAGACAGTCGGCGACCATAATCGAACGAGATACGTCGCAAACTCCTACCGTGTGTTGCTAACCCGAGCCCGTCAGGGGTTCGTCATTTTTGTCCCGGAGGGAAATCCACAAGACCCGACGCGGGAACCCGCAACGTACGCTGCTATCTATGATTTCTTGCGGGAATGTGGCATCGAGGCAATCTAGCGTGAGCGGGGCAATCAACTACTTCAACTACTTCACCGAAATCGAGGAGCATTTCCAGCGTGCGCGCGGCACCGGCTTGTTTCTGCTATCGCCGCTCGATTGGGCGTTGATCGAAGGGTGGAAGAACTCAGGCGTGCCTCTCGAAGCCGTGCTGCGTGGGATCGATGCGGCGTTTGAGAAGTGGCGCGCTCGTCCCGCGCGGGCGCGTTTCCAGATGGTCAACTCCGTCGCCTACTGCGCCCAGGCGGTGGCGGAAGAAGCTCAGTCGCTGGCTGCCGGAGCGCCGGCAAAACGCAAGGAATCGCCACCGCCGTTTTCGATCGAGGATGTTCGGGCACACATGCAGCGGAATGCCGATGCTTTGCGCGTCGCCGGGCACGGCGATCTGGCGGAGTCACTCGAACGTTTGAACCTCGAAGAGCTGTATCGCGATCTGGAGCAACTGGAACAACGGCTCACGGCGATCGAAGAGAAGATGATCGCTCGCGCCCGGTCGACGGCCAGCGAGGAAGCGTTGTTTGAGGCGCGCCGCTCGCTCGATCAGGAGCTAAAACCGTACCGCGGGAAGATGAGCGCGGATCAGCTCGCCACGCTGGAGCGGCAGTTTCTGGATCGCAAGGTCATGGAATCGGCGGGGCTGCCGCGGCTGAGCCTGTTCTACATGACTATATAGCTCTGGTATGACGATATAGCGCCTGGTGTACACTGAAATTTAGGTTGGGCCTCGGAGGTGAGTTTTCTCGAGTAGCCTGCTCCCTAGTCGGAGCCACCTTATTTCGGCGAATGGCGTCTGTCGCGTCGCAAAAAGGGTATCCTGCGGTCTCCTCAACGTTGTCTCTCGCCTAGTCTTTCCAGATGATTGCCGCGTCTGCGGCGAATCCCTTCAAGAGTTCTCCCGGATCCCGGTGTGCGCTAAGTGCCTTGCCGAGCCCGCCCCACTGATCGCGGAATACTTCTGCGTGGCCTGCCGGATGCCGTTCGTCAACCGCTTTCCGCTGGATGAAACTGGCCGCTGCGGATTGTGCCGCCTCGGACTGCAAGGCTTCGACGCGGTGTATTCGTATGGATCGTATGAAGGCTCCCTTCGGGAGCTTGTCCATTTGTTCAAGTACAACGGCGTGCGGCCGCTGACGGCGACCTTCGGAAAGTTCCTGGCGCAAGCCTTGCCCCGCGAGACGAGTTTTGACGTCGTCGTTCCCATGCCGCTGCACTGGTTCAAAAAGTGGCAGCGCGGATTTAATCAGTCGGATGATCTGGCCCGAGAAATCGGAAAGAAGTGGAATGTGCCGGTGCGAAATGTGGTTCGCCGGAAGAAAGCAACACGTCCCCAATCCGGTCTCACCAATGCGAAACGGCGAGCGAATATGCAGGGAGCCTTCGGAATGCCGCGCGGCCGATCCCTGGCTGGAATGCGGGTGCTGCTGGTGGACGATGTGGTCACCACGGGCGCAACGGCCAGCGCGTGTGCACGGGTTTTGAAGCGCGCGGGAGCCGCGCATGTCGCTTTACTTGCTCTGGCGCGGACAGATCGTCGCCAGGCTGTGGAGCTTTCTTTTATCGCCGCGAGAGGATGATTTATGAGTGCCGCACAGATCTATACACATGCCTCAACAACCAATGGGGAGCGCCTGCACCGGCCCGTTCTGGTGCTCAACTCCAGCTTCGAGCCGATCAACGTGTGCGCCGCGCGGCGCGCTTTGGTGCTGGTGCTGAAGGGAGTGGCCGCTGCGGAGGAACATTCCGTCGGGCACGTTCACTCGGCCCGCTCGGCGATTAAGGTACCCAGCGTGATCCGCCTGCTGGAATACCGCCGCATTCCGCACCAGACGCGGGCATTGTCGCGCAAAAACATCCTGATGCGCGATCGTTACACCTGCCAGTACTGCATGAAAACCATGAGTTCAGGGGATCTCACGCTGGATCACGTGATGCCGCGTTCGCGCAAGGGCGAAACCACCTGGGAGAATCTGGTGGCTTGCTGCCATCCCTGTAACAACCGCAAAGGCAGCAGGACGCCCGAGGAAGCCGGGATGCGCCTGGCGCGCGCCCCCCGGCCCTTCAGCCTCCATACCAGCCGCCACCTAATGCGTCTGCTCGGTAAGAGCGACGATCAGTGGCGGAAGTACCTGTTCTACTAACGCGCCGGCGGCGTAGTTGGCGTCGTCGGAGCCGGCACGGTAGGGCCGTTGCCTTTGGGCGGATTTTGGCCATTTGTGGGGCTATTGATAGGCGAGTTTGGATTCTCGTGCGGGTCAATTGGGCCCTTGTTGTCTTTCACGGATTTCTGATTCTTGCCCTTTTTCTTCTGCTTGTCCTTCTGCTGGTTGGTTGAATCCGCGGGATCAGTGTTGCCCTTCTGAAAGTTTGTGTCGTCTTTAGACTTTTGATCCTGTGTCTTTCCTTGAGTACCTGCCGGGCCCTGATTTCCTGTGGGCCCCTGGCCGAAGGCAGCGCCAGTGAGCGCCAGCGCTACGAATCCAGAGAGAAATGTCCGTTTCATTATTTTTACCTGCTATTTTGTTTTGCGCTCTGGTGAGCGCTCCATTATATGAGCCTGGGAATTCCGAAGTGTTACCTAGAACCCAGGTCGGGAGCATTATGCCGCCGACGCGTGCAATTAACACTTTCCGGGGATTAGTCGATGTAAAGGATGGGCTGGACTGGTGCGATGCAATTAAAGATTCCCATTATTGACGACCACCGCGAGCGCAAAGTTTAGGGCCTTCATGACCCATCACCGCATCACTCTGCAGGATCTCTCCGTGATTTTGGCCGTTGTGCTGGTAGCGACCTTCCTGGCGTTCGAGTTCGATATCTATGCGAACCAGAACTCAGCAACCGTACGCGAGAAGACCGTCGAGATGGACGAGGCGCTCACATTAGGAGGGATACTTTGCTTTGGGTTGTTAGTGTTCACAGTCCTCACGGCCAGGCGGTATCAGGCGCAGAAAAGGGAGAATAGCCGGCGGATAGCCGCCGAGCAGCATGTACGCAAGCTGGCCTTTCAAGATCCGCTGACTGGTCTCGCCAACCGGCGGCTGTTCGATGAAGCTCTGAACGCGGCCATTGCCGCGCCACCCGGAGCCGGAAGCACCCATGCTGTCTTCCTCCTCGATCTCAACGGGTTTAAGCAGGTTAACGATGTCTATGGACACGGCATCGGTGACGAATTGTTGAACATCGTGGCCCAACGATTGTCCGGTGTCGTTCGAGGAGGGGATTTGCTCGCCCGGGTTGGAGGCGACGAATTTGCGATTCTCTCGAAAAGTCTCATGGGGGCCGAGGCTGCTACCAACATCGCCATGCGGGCTTTGCATAGTCTTGAAGAACCGATCCTGGCAGGAAGCAAGAGTCACCAAATCGCATCGGGAATTGGCATTGCATTAATACCAGGCGACGCGACAACTCTGCTAGAAGCGCTGAGGAAGGCCGATATCGCCTTGTACCGGGCCAAAACCGAGCGTCGCTCCGCGTTACGGTTCTTCGAGGAAGAAATGGACCGACGCGTTCAAGAACGCGACCAACTGGATCGAGATCTGCGCGCCGCGATCACTGCGGATATAATCCGCCCTTTCTTTCAGCCGGTTGTCGATTTAAAGACGAAGAATGTCATCGGCTTTGAAGTGATCCCTCGCTGGATCGACGCCTCTTTGGGCGAGATCAAGCTGGACCGGTTCATTCCGGTGGCTGAAGAAAATGGATTGATTCACGAACTCTTCGAACTGATTTTGAAAGCATCCTGCGCTGCCGCCGCGCAGTGGCCCCGGGAAATGACTCTAGCCCTCGATATCTATCCCAGCCAACTGAAAGATTACACTCTGCACGCCCGGATCCTAGCGATTCTTGAAGAGTCGGGTGTAGCACCTGACCGGCTGGAGCTTGAGATTACGGAGAGCGCCCTGGTCCGCGACCTTGAAGGCGCCCAGGAAGTTCTGGGCGCTCTGCGAAAGGCAGGCGTCAGGATTGTCCTCGATAACTTCGGCACCGGATACTCGAGTCTCTATCATCTGCGGAACTTCAAACTCGACAAGATCAAGATTGACCGGAGCTTTATTGAAACTTTGGGATCGCGGGAGAGCGCCGAAATTGTAAGTGCCCTGGTGGGATTGGGCCACGGTCTTGGTCTTACGATTGTCGCCGAAGGCGTCGAAGAACCCCAGCAGCGGGCATCGCTGCTCACCACCGGCTGCGAACAAGGACAGGGATTTTTATTCAGCGGGGCGGTGACGGCCGAAGAGACCATGGGACTCTTCGCAAACCAGACGCCCGAATACGAAGGCTCGCTTCTTGCTTAGCTAGCGCCCGTTTCGAACGGAACGGAGATGTGCGGATCGATTCCGTACAGGGGTCTGAACAGCGGCGTTCTCCGCCACCAGTACCCGCGACGGGTAGAAGCCCTGACGAACAAAACGATCGGTGACCACGCGCATTCCAGCTTCGCGAATCAGGTCGGGAACGCTGCTTTCCACCTGGCGGCCCCAGAAGGCCGGGACCAGACTGCCGCCGATCGCGTACAGTCCGTTGAACATTTTGACGTTCTGTCCAATCACCACCAGCGAAAATTTCCCGCCGGGGCGCAGTACGCGGCGGATTTCGCGGAGTGTGCGCTCGATATCTTCTTGCGATAACAACTCCAACAGGTAGCAGCACATTACGGCGTCGAAGCTGCCGGAACGAAAAGGTAGATTACGGACGTCCACGGCGCCGCAGTGAGCTTCCGCCCGGGGACAAGCTTTACGGGCCACGCGCAAAGTGTGAGCCGCCATGTTGGGGGAAAGATCCAGCCCGTAAGTGCGCCCGTCGGGATTGGCCTTGACCAGGCGGCGGAACATTTCTCCGCTCCCCGTAGCGACTTCAAGTACCCGCATGCCGTTGCGAATCCCCGAATGCTTCAGCGCGCAGTCATGTGCTTTGGAGTGAAAAAAGAAAGTGCTGACCGGATAAACCGAAGAGACCAGGTCGTATACCCGGCGCGTCCGCGCTGCGATCGTGCGCGGCATCCGATCTTCGCGGGGAAGCAGGATGGAATAGTTAAGGTTGCTCAAATAATGGCTCCGACATGCTCCCGATATCGCTGTCGCTGGTGGGCTACCCGCTACCCACTAAGGATTCAACTCCCACTACGGTACCACTGACTTGCTCTGGAATTTCGATCCCGGTGCTGGCGCCCTCGCCGGGACGGCTGTCGATCCACATTCGGTAGCTGTCCCCGTACAGGACTTTTAGGCGCTCATTGACGTTATTGACCCCGATTCCGCCCTGCTCAAACATCCGCGCCAGGCGGGCTTCGGGAATGCCGACGCCATCGTCTTCGACCACAATCTGGAGCTGGTTTCCGAGGCGGCGGCTACGCACCCGGATGGTCCCGCCATCCACTTTACTGGCAAGGCCGTGACGAATGCTGTTTTCGACCAGCGGCTGCAGCAGCATACTGGGGACCAGCAGATCCAAGGTATCCGGATCCACTTCCTTCACGAAGTGAAGCTTATCCCCGAAGCGGACCATTTCGATAGAAAGGTACGCATCGATAAAATCCAGTTCTTCGCGGAGCGTGGTGAGGTTATCCTGTTGTCGCAGCAGGCGGCGGAGAATTTTCGAGAGCTTGTAGACCACTTGGCGTGCCTCGTCGGGATCCAGGCGGATCAGAGAAGCCACCGAGTTCAGTGTGTTGAACAGAAAGTGCGGGTTGATCTGGCTGCTAAGCGCCGCCAAGCGAGCTTCGTTGAGGCGAAGCTGTTGCTGTTCCAGTCTTTTCTCATTAAGGTTGCTGTTCCAAATCTTGATGGGCAGCGCCACGCAGAATAGAGTGGTCGCGTAGACGGCGACCAATAACCACGGCCCAGCATCGGTCCAGGACTGCTGCAGCGCGAAGACTCCGCCGTTCGGAAATACCGAAGCCAGGGTTTGACGAAGCACTTCGGCCAGCGCGATCATGCCGACGCAGGCGATGCTGAAACCGGCCAGGCGCAGGTCGCCGCGGCGCAGCAGACGGACGGAGGCTAGCGTGGGATCCGGCGTAAACTTCCAGATAAATTCCTTGTCTGGAGCCAGATCGCGAAGCAAGCCCCCCATGACGCCGGCGGCTGCGAAGAGGAGCATGGTCAAGGGTCGGCTCTCGAAGAGCGCCGGGATAGCGATGAAGACCCCGGCGAGAATGCCGGTGACATAGCCGCCCAGCATCCCCATGACGAGGCTGCCTTCCATCCCCAGGTCGACCGCTTGGTACGCGCTGGGGTTGGCGACGCGCACGGCGACGCCAGATCCATAAATCAGAGCGCATACCAAGGCCATTTTGACGCGCTGGCTGAGGGTGCGCTCCTCGCGCATAAGCATTCGCTGGAAACCGCTGGACCGGGTGAGGATGCTCGCCAGCGAAGCCGCCACGGCGAGCTTCACCAGGAGAATCAGCAAATGTGCAGGCATGTAAGGCGCAGGGCCGCACCGACATACGGCAGCGCCGCCCTGCGGCCCATTATAATGGACTTACCTCACCGAATTGTTTCGTCAGGATAAATGTCCCCTATATCCGAGCTTCGAAAAGTAGCCGAGGCGGATTTTCCCAGCCGTTTCGGACAGTTCCGGATCTACGGTTTTGCTCATACCGCAGGGTCGGAAACCGAGGAAGTGGTGGCTCTGAAGATGGGCGATCTGGAGCATGGCGGGCCTCCGCTGGTGCGGATCCATTCGCAATGCCTCACCGGCGATGTTTTCCACAGCCTGCGATGCGATTGCCGGGCGCAACTGGAGCTGGCGCTCGAAACCATCGCGCGCGAGGGCCGCGGGCTGCTGGTTTACGAAAATCAGGAAGGCCGCGGGATCGGGTTGCTGAACAAGCTGCGCGCCTATGAGTTGCAGGATCACGGCGCGGATACGGTAGAGGCTAATGAAAGGCTCGGTTTCGAAGCGGATCTGCGAGGCTACGAAGCTCCCGCTGCCGTCGTCCGCTACTTCGGGCTGCGGACGGTGCGCCTGATGTCCAACAATCCAGAGAAGATTCAGGCTCTGGAAAAGGCTGGGGTGCGGGTGGCCGAGCGGGTTTCCGCGATTGTCGAGCCGCTGGAATCGACCGCGGATTATTTACGGACCAAGCGCGAGAAGATGGGACACCTGCTGAGTTAACCGGCGGCGGCCAGGCTGCGGAGCTTGGCGGAAAGCGTTGTTCGCTTCAATCCCAACATTCCCGCGGCGATAGTCTTGTTGCCGTGGGATTTCCGGAGCGCTTCCTCAATCATCTGACGCTCAATCCGGCCGACTGTCTGCTCGAAATTCAAACCCGCATCCGAGAGCGCAATCGATCGTAAGGTGCTGCTCAGCAAGGGACCACCGGTGAGGGTGAAATCGGACGGTACAAGCAGTTCGCGCTCCCCGCTGAAGGCGACGGCCATCTCCACGGCGTTCTCCAGTTGCCGGACGTTTCCAGGCCAACCGAACCCCCGGAGCTTGGCGAGCGCTCCCGGCCCCATGCGGCGCAGGGCGATCTTCTCCTGAGAACAAACCTTGGCGATGAAGTGGTTCGCCAGCAGCGGGATATCCTCGCGCCGTTCGCGCAGGGGCGGGACGGTGATGGGAACCACGCTCAAGCGATAGTACAGATCTTCTCGAAATCTGCGTTGCTGAACGAGATCCAGCAGATTCACGTTGGCGGCTACGATCATGCGAACGTCCACGCGGATGGTTTCTGAACTACCCACCCGCTGAAATTCTCTTTCCTGCAAGAACCGCAGCAGCTTGGTCTGGACTTCCAAAGGCAGATCGCCGATGTCGTCGAGAAAAAGCGTGGACCGGTGGGCTTGTTCACAACGGCCGATGCGCTGTTGCGACGCTCCAGTGAAAGCGCCTTTGACGTGGCCGAATAGCTCGGCTTCCAGCAGCGTTTCGGGAAGCCCGGCGACGTTTACGGCGATCATCGGAAGCCGGGCGCGCGGGCTCGCCATGTGCAAGGCGCGGGCCACTACTTCTTTCCCGGTGCCGGTTTCGCCGCTAATCAGAACAGTCGCGCGGCGGCGTGCGACCAGCCGAATCACATCCGCGGTGCGCCTTATAGCGGGACTGGTCCCGACCAACATTTCGCGCCAGGGTTCGCTGACAGCTCCGGCGGCCCGGTTGCGGCAGGCTTCGGCGGCCGCCTGGATTTTGGCGGTGGCATCGTCTTCCGGACCCGCGACGTCGTACGCCCCGAGTTGCATATAACGCACGGCGTCTGTCAGGCTTGCGCTGAAATCGCAGATTACGATGGGTACAGATCGGCGCAAAGAGAGGAGCCGATCGAGAAGGTCCTCGATTGCGAAATCGGAGACGGGAGGGGTTACGATTGCAACGTCGTATTGGACGTTGGTCAGGCGGTCAATGCCTTCCGCGGCCGTGGGGGCACGATCGACCAGCCAATCTGGGGGCAGATCGACGAAGCCCGCTCCAATCTGGAGGGCCTTAAGCGCATCGAGTTCCAGGTTTGTGCCTCCGAACATCTATCGGATGGCTGGGAGGCAGCGCCCGGCTTTTAAAGCTAGGATTTGACCTGTTACGTACTTCTATTGGAAGTACTTGGCTGCTAGTTCAGGATCTACTTCCACGGCTTTGCTCCAGGCAGCGCGGGCTTCTTCATCCTTCCCGGACGCCTTGAGCGCATGGCCCAGGTTAGTAAGAGCCGCGGGGAAATCGGGTTCCGCCTCCGATGCCAATTGGTAGCATTGGGCAGCTTTGTCAGGCTCTCCGACGGATTGAAGCAGGAGACCCAGATTGTAGGACAACTCCAGGGATCGCTGTCCCAGCGCGGTGAGCTTCTGATGCAGATCCCAAGCACGATTGTGATCCTTGCGCTCGATGGCGATGGCGATGAGGGCGCGTAACGCATCGGAATTTTGAGCCTGGAGTCCCAGGATTTTCTCGAAGGTCTGCGTGGCGCCATCCAGATCCTGGAATTTCCAGTAGGCCAGGCCGAGATTGACTAAGGCTTCCACCCAATCGCCGCGGTATTTGGTACAGACCTCGAAGGAGTCCACGGCAGCGGCGAAATCTCCACGCTGCATCTGGAGGAATCCGAGGCGGTAGGCGGCGTCCTCGAAATCCGGTTTCAGGCCGACCAATTTGGCGAAACGGCGTTCGGCTTCCTCGGCGTGGCCCTCGCGCTCGTCAAGAAGGGCGAGATTCCACAACACGCCGGGCGCATCGGGAGCCGCGGCTAAAGCGGCTTCGCAAGCGTGGCGGGCGCCGGCGAGGTCGCCGCGTTCTTCAAGTAGAACGCCCAAGTGCGCATTCGCTTCGGGCGCGTCCGGACGAAGCTTGGCGGCTTCGCGGTAGGCGTTGCCAGCCTGATCCGTGCGGCCGGTCTTCTGATAAGCCAGACCGAGGTTGAACCAGGCTTCATAGGAATCGGAAGCAATTTTGACAAGGTTCGAGCAGTGTTGTGCGGCGCCGCTGAAATCGCCGCGCGAGAGCGCCACGGCCGTCAGACCCTCCAGCGCCTGGCGCGATTGGGGTCGGATCTTGAGCATGCGATCGGCATACTCTTTAGTCTTGGCGTCGTCCTTGCGCGCCATGGAAAGCGTAATGAGATTGACCAGCAGCTCGGCCGAGCTGGCATTGCTGGGCAGCAGCTTGCGATAAATCTCGGCGGCTTCCTCGAGCTTACCCAGTTGATGCAGCGCCACGGCCTTCCCGAACAGAGTCCGATCCTGACCGGGGCTGGATTTAAGCGCTTGGTCGAAATGCGGCAAGGCTTGTTCGGGCTGGCCCAGATGCAGCAGGCACAGGCCGCGCCCGGTGTGTGCTTGCCACAGGCGCTGATTTAGGGAAAGGGCTGTTTCAAAAGAGCGGCCGGCCTGGTCGAACTGGCCCTGGCGTTCCAGGGCGAGCCCCAAATTATAGTGAGCCGTGGCGTTCTTCGCATCGGCCGCAATTACCTTGGAGTAGCAGGAAGCCGCCTCGCCCCATTTTTGTTGCTCGAAGCGCAAATGGCCCAGGCCGGAGTAGACTTCCGCCGGCTTCTCTCCGCGGGCAGCCGCGCTTTCCAGCTCCTTGATGGCGTCGTCCAGGCGGCCGGCGGCGGCGAGCTTCACCGCATTTCCCAAGGCGCTGGTTTCGGCGGGGCGCTGCGTTTTGGGTTTGGCGGCGAGGGTATCGCCGCGCATGAGCCGTTCTACTAATTCGTCGTCTACAAAAAAAGCTTGTTCGTCGTTCTGCGACATGTAAGTACTCCTAATCCTCGTGCACTAATTCTTGGGTATGAGCGGCACTACGTTCACGGGTCCCTGCATGGCTGCTTTCTCATCCCGTTCGGAGAAGAATCCAACTCCGCCGGAACCAAAACGGCTGTCAGTCCATTCGTCGACCTTTTGGCCCTGTACCCAGGTAGTGAAATGGTTGCCGATGGCGTCGAAGCGGATCTTATAGTCGGTATCGACGCGCACCTTCATAGGAAGCGGTACCGACACGCGATTCTCGTCCTGTCCATCGACTACGGCGAAGTGCACCAACGCGATGGTGGGCTCCAAGCCGGGCGTGACAATTTCGAGTTTGGTCACGTAATAATTTCTGGGATTGAGTCCGCGGAAGATCCAGCCGATTGCCTTGGTCTCGATCTGGGCCTCAAACTCCAGGCGGTAGTCGCTCAGCTTGGCGGAGCCGCTGAGCAACGAAATGCGCCGCCTTGACCTGGCGAAGTTGGCCCAGTCGTCGATCCAGCCGCCGGAGATGGCGAGACCTGTGGCAACCGCGGGGGTGAAGGTCGTTGCCGCCGGGGCTTCGGGAGCGGTTTTGCCGTTACCTCGCGTGACCACGTAGGCGACGCCGGAAACTGCTACGACGAGAGCCGCGGCCACGCCAATTTTGACGCCGTTCGAAAGCTTGGACCAGGCGCTTTCTGTAGCTTCGAGACGCAACGAAGGAATCGTATTCTCGGACGCAGCCGCGGATTCCCGAGGTTTGGACGCGGGGGGAGCCGCAGTTTTGGCAATATTCTTCTCTTGCGTTTTTCCTTGCGCCGAAGCTTCTGCCGCTGCCGGACGCTTGATCGGTACGGGCTTGGGCGCGGGGACTACGGACGATCGCAAACGCTCGTCGGGTTGTACCGGCGCGGGCTGTACCGGCGCGGGCTGTACCGGCGCGGCCTGGGCGGGCGGCTTTGCCGGTGCCGGGACCGATTGCGTTTGTTTCGGGGCAGCTGGCTTGGGCTGGGGTGGGACGGCCGCGGGTTGCGGCGCGCGAGCCGGCGCCGGAGCTGGACCAAAAACGATGGCCGCACGCAGAGGAAGGGTCGCGGACGGAGGAATTTGTACATCGGAGGCCGCGGCCATGGCGGAAGGAAACGCCTGTCCTAATTTCCCGCGAGCGGCTGCCAGACCGTGAAGAGTTACGGGCAGAGCTTTGGTTACCAGTTCGGGCGGAGCCGGTTCCGCAACATCCGGCCCTGCAGCCGACGGAGGCTCGGCAGGCGCGGTGAATGCCTCGGGGGCCGGTGCAGCCTGCCGAGGGGACTGGGGAGCACCTTCGAGAACGGCCTGCGGAGGTGCGGGGGGAATCTCCGGCGCTAGCGCCGCGGCTTGCGGCACTGCGGCGGGACTATCCGAATAAGCAAAGCCGGTGGTGGCGAAATCCAGACGCGCCAGATCGCCAAGCTCGGCTGGCGGCGCCGGAAATCCGCGGGGCACGCCGAGCCATGGCTTGGCTTTCTGGGGTGGATGAGGCGACATAAGAATCTCCATGACATCGTCGGCGCCGGCCGGGTGACTTCCGGTTTCGGGGCGCATTTGCAGCTCCATGACGGGAGCCGGGCCGGTAAACTCGCGCAGTTCCAGTCCGCGTTCCCTGGTCCGAGTGTGGTGTTCGAGAGCCTGAAGAGAGAGAGAGAGATCGACACGCGGCGCGGGGGGCCGGGCCCCCTCGGAACTCGAAGACGTTCCGGTTTGTGAATCCCCGGAATCCGCCAGTGCCGAGAAACCGGGAAGAATCGCCAGGCGGTCCCAGGTACCATCCAACTCGATTGCGCCGGCCTGCTCGATAGTCGTGACCGCCGGTACCGGGAGCTCCCGCACGAATCCCGCGAGCGGGGCTGGACTGGATTCTTCGATGGCTTGATTCGCCGCGGGCGTCTCCATCACGTAGGCCGGAGGCTCTTCGGTGGTGACCGGTGCAGGCACCGATGCCTCCTCGGCGTAGGACCTCTCCAGGTGCGTATCGGGCGCGTTAAACGGGATTTTCCCGGCTGATTGGGACTCGGTGGGCGGCTTCGCCTGCAGGAGCCGGGCCAGTGCGAGTTGCTCGTACTGTTCCTGGTATTCCTTACGATGAGCCTCCGAGCAGAACTCGCCTCCGCCCCTCAATCGCTTGAGGAGGGCAAGCTCCTTCCCGCAGAAAAGACACTGCATGCGAGTTTACATCGTCACGTTAGGGCCGATGCTCAAGAGGGACTTAGATGTTTTTCTGCGGTAAAGCACTTATTTAGGTCTTTTGAGGGATACACCTTAGAGGGCGTTAGGTGAAACCACCGTCACGGCGGCGGACCGGGTACGGGTACGGACGGCCCACGCAGTGCGCCCGCCGAGTTACGCCGAAGACCCTAATGGCAGTACGCGCTTTCCCTACTAGCAGACCTAAAGTTCTTTTCCCGCCGGACGATGAATGTAACACCGATTAGTTGAATCTAGAGCAAGCAATCATGGAGGTTGAGGCATGGCCAAGGTGGAAGCCCTGAAGAACCACTTAGAGGCGTTACGGAACGCCATTCCGGAATTGAAAGGCGTACTGTTGGCGTCGAGCGAAGGGCTGCCCATCGCGCACTCGCTGACCAACGGCGCCGATCCCAATCGTGTGGCGGCGATGGCTGCTGCCGCGACGACACTGGGCCGAAAAGTGAGCGAAACGATGAACGCGGGTGCGCTCGGCGAGGTTTCCGTACAAGCCGACGAAGGCGCGCTGTTCGTGTATGCGGCCGGCCCGAAAGCCGTCCTGGTGGTGCTCAGCCCGCAAGGCGGCAACGCCGGTCTGATTCACCTGGAAGCGCGCGATACCGCCAAGCAGATCGGTGAATTATTCTAGAATCGTGAGTTGCGCCGCGGCATCGGCCGCCGGCGTGGCACCAGGCAGCGCTGTGCGCAGCTTGCGCGCTGCCGCTTTTCCAACCACCGTAGCAAGCTCGTCCTCGGATACTTCGCGGACCCGGTCCAGGCTCCCGAAGTGCCGCAAAAGTTTCGAAGCCGTTTTTTCTCCGATGCCCGGGATCCGCGCCAGCTCACCACGTAAGCGGTCCGCGTTGCGTCGCGTGCGGTGAAAGGTCACTGCAAAGCGATGGGCCTCATCGCGCACCAGTTGAACCAGATGCAATACCGGGGAGAACTTATCGAGCACGATCGGCTCATCTTCCTGGCCGTAAACGTAGATCCATTCTTCCCGTTTGGCGATGGATGCCAGAGGCTGATCGGTAATTCCCAGAGACTCGAGTGCCGCCGCGGCAGCGTGTAGCTGGCCGATGCCGCCGTCGACCAGGACCAATCCTGGCCGTGGTGCGCCTTCTTCTTGCAGGCGTCCATAGCGGCGGGTGATCACTTCCCGCATGGAAGCGAAATCGTCATTGCCTTCCACCGTGCGGATGATGAACTTCCGATAGTCAGATTTCTTCATCCGGCCGTCTTCCCACACCACCATGCTGGCGACCTTGTCGGTGCCCTGGATGTGTGAAATGTCGAAACACTCGATGCGGCGCGGCGCCTTTTCGAGGTTGAGAGCGTCGCGCAATGCCTCCTGGATCGCCGTCGAGGAGGGCTTCATGACCCGAAAACGCTGCTCGAAACTATGGCGGGCATTGGATTCGACCAAAGCCAGCATGGCTTTCTTCTGCCCGCGCTGCGGCGTGTTAATCTCGACCTTACGGCCGCGCTTTTCGCTGAGATATTCCTCGAGCACCGCGCAGTCTTCGAATTCGACGGGCACGTGAATGAATGCCGGGACGTAGGGCTCATTCAGGTAGACCTGTTTCAAAAGCGAGGCGAAAAATTCGGGTGGATCGAATTGGCGCTGGTCTTCCCAGAAAAATTCCCGTCGATCGACAATGTGGCCGCGGCGAAGATGGAACAGGTTCACGGCAACCAGGGGTGGTTCGGCGTAGTAGGCGAAGATATCGGTATCGTCACCTTCGGCGGCAGCCATTTTTTGCTTTTCCGCCACTTCTTCTACCGTGTGCAGCAAATGGTTGAGCGCTTCGGCTTCTTCATAGCGCGTGGCCTGGCTGGCGGCTTCGATACGCGACCGCAGTTCCTGTTCGAGATCCTTATGGCGTCCTTCTAGGAACAGGCGAGTGTCGCGTACGGCTTGGGCGTAGCGCTCATCAGTGACCAGGCCTTCGACGCAGGGACCGTGGCAGCGATGGATGTGATATTCCAGGCACGGATGGGAATGCTTGCGCGTCAGATCGACGCGACAGGAGGGAACTTTGAAATGGCGATGGATGAAGTGCACCAGCCTGTGGGCCAAGTTGCCCGGGAAATAGGGGCCGTAGTAGGTAGAACCGTCTTTCTTCAGGCGGCGCGTGACGTAGACGCGCGGGTAACGCTCGGCCGTGAGCTTGATGTAGGGATAAGTTTTGTCGTCGCGCAGGAGGATGTTGTAGCGCGGTTTCCACTGCTTGATGAGGTTGTTCTCGAGCGCCAGCGCTTCTTTTTCGTTATCGACCTGGATGAAGTCGATCTGGCGCGCGTCGTGGATCAGCGTCCCGGTTTTGACGTCGGCCAGGCGTTCATCCAGGAAATAGTTGCGGACGCGAGCACGAAGGTTCTTGGCCTTTCCGACGTAGATCACGGCGCCATGGGCGTCCTTGTATAAATACACTCCCGGCGATGTCGGAAGTTCTGCAGCACGGGCGCGCAACTCGGAGTACGGTCTTATACTTAAATTGTGGCACGCGCTAACTTTGCTGCTGTCTTATGGGCCGCTGTGTTATTCGCTTGTGTTCTGAGTGCCCAGAAGCCTGCGGTAACCCCTGCTGAGCCGCCGGAAGAGGATGAATCGCTGGCGCCTAAAGTCTACGCGCTCAATCCGGTGCAGGCGAAAAAAGAGATCACCGCGGGCGACTACTATTTCAAAAAGCCGAACTACAGTGCCGCGGCAAAGCGCTATCTCGAAGCGACGCGCTGGGATCCTGGATCCGCCGAAGCATTTCGAAAGCTTGGCGAGGCTCGCGAAAAACTTCGCCAGTATGGTCCCGCGCGGGAAGCTTACACCAAGTACATCGAGCTGGCCGAGGATCCCAAGGAGAAAGACGCGATCCACAAGAAGATGGACAAGTGGCCGGACGCGACCCCCGCTAAGAAGCAAACCGCAGCTCAAAAATGACCGACAAAATTGTGGTGTTTTCAACCTGCGATTCGGAGGAGCAGGCCGGACAAATCGCGCGCGCACTGGTGGAACAGCGGCTGGCGGCGTGCGTCAACATTCTGCCCGCGGCGCGCAGTATCTATCGCTGGAAGGGCGAGATTGAAGATACCGCGGAATGGATGTTGATTATCAAGTCCCGTCGTGATTTGATGGAGCAGCTGCGCGGCGCAATCGGCAAAATCCATTCCTACGAAGTGCCGGAACTGCTGGCGGTCGCAGTGGTGGATGGGTCGGAGAGCTATCTGGCATGGGTCGACCGTGAGCTGAGCCGAGAACTTAACTGATGACGAGACTGGTTATCGCGGGCGGGGGATTCGCGGGCTTTTGGGCGGCGGCTGCGGCGGCCCGATTACGCAGTGACGTCCCGGCTCTTGCGTCGCTGGAGATTGTGCTGATCTCGCGCGAGGACCAACTGGTCATCCGACCGCGCTTGTATGAAGCGAATCCATCCCAGATGTCGGTTCCGCTGATTCCCAGACTGGAAGCGATCGGAGTTCGGTTTGAGCGGGGCGAGATCAGCTCCGTGGACGTAGGCGGCGCGAAGGTTTGGTGCGCGGCGACGAGTATCTCCTATGACAGGTTGGTACTTGCTACCGGAAGCGAGTTAGCTCGGCCTTCGGAATCAGTGGACGGGCACGGGTTCGACATCGACACCCTGGCGGGCGCTTCGGCTCTGGACCGGCATTTGCGCGGGCTAACCGCACGGCCCGAGAGCGAAGGCCGATGGACAGTGGTGATTGTGGGCGGAGGGTTCACTGGAATCGAGCTCGCCACCGCGCTGCCGGAGCGTTTGCGGGACCTCGGCTCCGCGTCGGCGATTCGTGTGGTGATGGTCGATATCGCGGATCGTATTGGAGCAAGTTTGGGTGACGGGCCAAATGCAGCAATCCATAACGCACTAACCGCGGCTGGAATCGAAACGCGGACGGGGGTTACGATCGCCAGCACCGATTCGCAGGGCGTCACACTCTCGAGTGGAGAACGAATCGTTTGCCAGACGCTGGTATGGACCACGGGGATGCGCGCGAGCCCTCTAGCCGCGAAGATTTCGACGCGGACCGATGGTCTCGGCCGGATCGCAGTGACGCCAGAATTGCGGCTCGTCGGAAATGGCGCGGGAATCAATCATGTGTTTGCCGCAGGCGATGTAGCGCATGCGGCGGCCGATAGAGATCATGCAATTTTGCAATCCTGCCAACATGCGCAAGTGACCGGGCGATTCGCGGGATACAACGCGGCGGCCGATCTAGCCGGCTTGCCGTTTCAGACGTATCGGCAGCCACTGTATACGACGTGTCTAGATCTTGGTCATTCGGGCGCCGTACTCACGAAGGGCTGGGATCGCACGGTGGAAGCCACGGGCGAAATTGCCAAGACGATCAAGCGTCGAATCAATACGCAACTGATCTATCCACCGGCCGATCGCGAGGCGATTCTGGCTGCTGCCAGTCCCGCGGTGATGGATGAAGTTATGTTCAGGAGCCGCATCCTGGCTATGACCAAATGACAGGCGACCCGCTTGCGGGTGAACAAGATTGCGTGCCTACCTGAAACCCAGGGACCCACAAGTAGCGTCCCACAAGGAGTCGCTGTGCTGAAGCGCTTTGCCAGAGTAGTCGTGTGCGTGGTGGTCTTGGCCGGACTCTGCCCCGGTCAGGGACGGGGACGTACCAGGAGTTCCTCCGGACGCGCAGGTCCAGCAACTCCAGTGGATCGGAATGCCCCTAAAGGGGTATATCCCACGGAGCGGGGGGTTCTTAAATCGATTTCCGGAGGCCAATTGTTCGTCGAAATGGACGATGAACACGAGATGAAGTTCCGGATCACTCGCAAGACGAAGGTCTTCACCCAAACGAAAGAAGCTCAGGGCAAGAACGTCCCTAAGGAAATTAAAGCTTCTTCACTTGAGCCCGGCGAAACCGTTGACGTCGACATGCAGACTGCGCCGGACGGTTCTTTCGAGGCGATCCGCATCACATTAGTGCCCCTCAAAGAAGAGCCACCGACCCCGGAACCGCAGAAGTAAGGGAAAATAATGCCATTCTCATTTCGCCCAGGCTGGATTCTCGCGATCGCGTTGCTGGGCGCATCTTTATTGCCCGCGCAGCCCGCTCGCAACCGATACGCATTGATTCTGGAAGATCCTCCGGTCGCGGCTCAGTTTTCTCGAGCCAGGATGGGGGAGGCGGTGAGCGTGAATTACGCGCGGTCATTGCAACAACGGCAACAGTCGGTCCGCGCAGCGCTAGCCCAGCGTGGGATTGAGCCGACGGGATCGGTGACGGCGCTGCTGAACGCCGTCTTCGTAGTGGCGCCACAGGATAGCGTCGCGGATTTGAAGAGCATTCCAGGCGTGAAGAGTGTAGTGCCGATTCGAATTTATCACCGCAAGCTGAACCGCGCTACGGCTCTGGTGAATGCTCCCGCGGCGTGGAGCGCACTGGGCGGGGTGAGCAACGCGGGGGCAGGCGTGAAGATCGGAATCCTCGATACCGGCATTGACCAGCAGCATCCGGCATTTCAGGATCCTTCTTTACCCATGCCCGTGGGGTATCCGCGCTGCAACGGTGATGACTGTGCCTTCACCAACAATAAAGTGATCGTGGCGCGAAGTTACGTGAAGCAGCTGGCCGCGGGAAGCTCTGGGCTAAACCCCGCTGCGGATTCGCGCCCGGACGACTTTTCGCCGCGGGATCGGTCGGGTCACGGGACGGCGGTAGCGTCTACGGCGGCGGGTCACACCAATACGGGACTGGTCACAATTTCGGGAGTTGCACCCGCGGCGTACCTGGGGAATTACAAAATTTACGGGTCGCCGCAAGTCAACGATTTCACGGCCGACGACGTGATCATCCAGGCCCTGGAAGATGCGATGAATGACGGCATGGACATCGTGTCGTTTTCGAGCGGCGGGCCTGCGTTTACGGGGCCACTGGATTCAGGCGCGACTTGCGGGGCGGATCTGGGTCAGCCTTGTGACTTATCGGCGCAAGCATTCGAGAATGCGGTGAAGGCTGGAATGGTGATTGTGGCCGCGGCTGGGAACGAAGGCAGCGACGGCAACAAGAATCCGACCTTTAGCTCCATCGATTCTCCCGGAGACGCCCCATCCGCCATCGCCGTAGGGGCTACCACGAACTCGCATACGTTCGCCGAAACCGTGGATGTACCGGGGCGGCCGGATTTGCATGGCCTCACCGCGAATCCAGGCGATTCGCTGGTGCCGCCGGGCGTGGACCGCGCCACGTTGGTGGACGTTTCGGTGTTTGGTGGAGGACCGCTGGGCTGCTCGGCGTTTCCGCCGTTTTCCTTAGACGGGACGATCGCGCTCATTAAACGCGGCACATGCACGTTCGCAACCAAGGCCCAGAATGCATGGGATGCGGGCGCCGTGGGCGTGATCCTATACCTGGCGGATAGTTCCGCGGTGTTTTCGTTCACGGGCGCATCCACGATCGGGATACCGGTGGCGATGATTTCTCAGGCCGATGGGCAATCTTTGGTGGACTATGCCGCAAGTGTTTGGCCTCCGCTGGTGGATATCAACCCTCACGGCGTGGAGGTGGAAGCGACCGCGAATCTGGTGGTCGGGTTCTCCTCGATCGGACCGGCGGCGGATTCGGGGCTGAAGCCGGACGTGGTGGCGGTGGGCGGCAACTGGAACAATTTCGGCAGTATGTATATGGCGGCGCAAAGATACGATCCGCTGGGCGATATGTACAGCGCCGACGGATATGCGAACGCAGACGGCACGAGCTTTGCCGCGCCGCTGGTGTCCGGCGCAGCCGCGCTGGTGAAACAGAATCATCCCGGGTTCACCGCAACGCAGGTGAAGTCGGCTGTGGTGAATACGGCCTCAACGGCAGTAACTCACGACGATTCCGGCAACTCGGTGGATGTGCGCTGGCTGGGCGGAGGACTGCTCGCCGCGGATGCGGCCGTCGCGGCCACGATAACGTCCGATCCCGCGACCATTTCGTTTGGATCGATTCTGCCGGGCGCAGTGCTCCCGTTGACCCGGACATTCACCATCACCAACTCGAGTACAGCGACCGTGAATCTTTCCTTGGCGGTGACTTCGGCAGTTGCCAGCGGCGCGGCGTCGGTAATTGTCGCCCCGCCCAGCGCCACCTTGGCTCCAGGAGCGTCGGTGATTGCCGCCGCAACCCTCTCCGGGTCGGTTCCCGCAGCGGGGGCGTATTCAGGCGTGATCACGGTGCATGGCGGTACGAATTCTCTGCGTATCCCGTATCTGTTCTTCGGCCCGAGCGGAGTGGCGGCCAATCTGATTCCGCTGGCCGGCGATTTCTTCGACGGCGTCGTCGGTGGCGAAAGTTCCGAGAGCTTGCTGGCGATCAAACTGGTGGATGCCTCTGGCTTACCTGTCTCCGGAGTTCGAGTCGCGTGGAGCGCGGGTTCCGGCGCGTCTGTAATCAATGCGGATGCCGTGACGGATTCGTTCGGCATTGCAACAGCGCTGCCAATCCTGGGCCCCACTCCCGGAACGTATTCCTATAAGGCGACAGCAGGGGGAATGAGCCACACCTTTACGGGCTCCGCGCGCCTGCACCCGACGATCACAAGCATCGTCGATGGCGCCAGCCTGCTGTCTGGCCCACTTGCGCCCGGTTCATACGTCACAATCATCGGATCCGGGTTGAGCGATTTTACCGACGCCCACCTGGCCGCGCCGCATCCTTTGGCCATCGATTTGGTGAGCGTAAGCTTCGATGTGCCATCGGCGCATCTTAGCGTGGCGGGGCATCTAATTTATGCCAGTCCCACGCTGATTAACGCTCAGGTCCCCTGGGAATTGGAGGGCCAGACGGCGGTACAAGTCAAGGTAAACGTCAATTTCTCTCCCAGCAACGTCGTGACCATTTCACTCGCGCCCGTGGCGCCTTCGTTCTTTCTGATGGCGGACGGGAATGTGTGGGCGCGCGATTTGAATTATCGGGCGATCAACGCCAGCGATCCCGCGCATGACGGCGAGACCATCCAGCTTTACGCGAACGGGCTGGGTCCGGTGACCAACGAGCCGGCGAGCGGGGACGCGGCTCCACTCAGTCCTGCGTCCGAAACACCCCTTCCCGTGGTGATGATCGGCAACCAGCCGGCGAGCGTCCTGTTTAGCGGCCTGACGCCGGGGTCCGGCACTTTGTATGCATTAGACGTAGTGGTGCCTCCGTCCCTGGCGCCAGGCACGTACCCGATTACGGTTTCAATCGGAGGGCGGACGTCGCCAGCGGCTTCGATCGTGGTGCAGTAAAACGTGCGACCCGCCTGGAGGCTAGCCCTATCGGCCGTGGTATTCTAAAGACGTTATGGCCATTCCCAACGTCAAACGCTATAAGATTACCAGCCCCGACGGCTCCATGAACGCATCCCTTATGGCGGTGTTGCCGAAGGACATCGACGTCAACAAGTATCTTTCGGAAGCCTCCCAGCGTTTTGACTGGAAGGCGTACCAGGAAGCCCAGGCGAAGCAGTTCAAGATCCGCGTTGGACAGCAGAAGCAGAAGAAAGCGAAATAGTCGCTTTCAGACGATTCTTCACCGGATACGGGTTCGAAGCGTACGCAAACTGCGCGTGCTCTCTTGCATTACCTCGGGATCCGGGTCCTTTACCAGCGCTTCGAGGTAAGTCTCACTATCCCGATCTCCCGAACGGGCCAGCACGATGCTGATCCCGGTTTTTTCGTCGCGAGTGGCGTGCGTCAGAATCGGGTAGATCGCCTGCCGGAGCTCAGGATCGCGCGCCGCTTCCGTGAGATAGGCGATCGCTACGTTGCGATACGCTTTCACATTCAGGTTGTTGATAAGGTACTGGAGCGGGCTGAACTCACTTATCTGGCGGCTGCCTAACGAAACGATGGCGAAGGCAATCGCCAAGCGTCCGCCGGAAGTGCGCTCAGTCTCGAACACTTTTTCGAGGACCATCCGATCGTCCGGATTTTTAAGCCGTGCCAGACCTTCGGCGCTAGCGGTGCGGAGTCCCTCATCGCGGTCATTTAGATAACGCAGGAAAATACTGCGGTCAGCTTGATCGGCCATCATCGCCAAGGCACTCAAGGCTTCGCGCTGGGTCTTGAGCGTGAGCGGATGGTCGATGGCGTCGCGCACTTCCGGGGCGGCGGCCTGGTTGCGGAGAATCCCCGTGGCCTGGAGCGCGGCTATCTGGACTTTTTCATCCAGATCGTGCAACAGGAAAGCCAAACCGGGCCCGGCAGCGGGATCCCGGATTTTTTGCAGAGCTACCAAAGACTCGTACATCAGACGATTGTCTTTGGAATTGAGCGCTTCAAGCAGATCGGGAATGGCGGCCTGACCCCGCAGGATGCCAAGGGCGCGGGCAGCATTGGCCCGGCTCTCGAAGCTCACGCTCCCGCGAGCCTGCCGGCCCAGGACTTGAATCACCGGAAGCGGCACTTCCACGTAGGCGTCAATAATCTGGTCGTTGGTGTCGGTGAACTTGGCGCGGACGGAATTTCCGGCGCGCCTCAACGTGCCGCTGATACCAGTCTTGAGATAACCCGGAAGATAGACGTTGACTAATCCGTCAGCGGCGCGGATCTGAATTTCGGGATCGTTATCGCGCGCGGCTTCCACTAACGCGTCCACCGTTTTGGGGCCGCCGATATCGTCCAGCGCTTTGACAGCTTCCAGGCGGACGTTGGTATCGGGGTCGCGCAGATAGGCCGCGATCTTGGGGATGGAGTCCTGACCCTGAGCGGCCATCGCGCGGACAGCGCGCACACGCTGGCGAACGTCCTTAGCGGTATCTCTTGAGTCGGGCGGAGGAGCTTGTTCTGGCGGAGGGCTCTGCTTATCTGGCTGAGGGCTCTGCGCGAACGTCAGGACGGCTGAAAAAAGTAAAAGTGTTAAGCGTTTCAACGTACAAACTCTAAAACGACGCGGTGCGGGATGAGTCCGGCTTCGTGCCCCATATCGAGCAGCTTTTGCGCCGCCTTCGGTACGAGATCTCCGCAATCCACGGTGTAATGATTGACGTACATACCCACGAACTTTTCGGCCAGTGACGGTTCCAGGTCGCGGGCAAACTGCATGGCGTAATTCAGAGCTTCCTCGCGATGATCCAGCGCGTACTGGATGCTTTCGCGCATTAGGCGGCAGCTCTCCCGGGCAACTTCCGGATGTAAGTCGCGCCGCAGGACGTTCGCACCCAGCGGCAGAGGCAGATTGTAAGTATCTTTCCACCATCGGCCCAGATCAACCACGTTGTGATAGCCGCCGCGCCCGTAGGTGAGCTGCGCTTCATGAATCACCAGGCCAGCGTCCGCGGTTTCATTCTGAATCGCCTCGAGGATGCGATCGAAGGGGACTACCACGGGCACGAAATCCGGCTGCATCAACTTCAGCGTCAGATACGCGGTGGTTAGCAAGCCGGGAATCGCGATGCGCTTGCCCTTCAGCTCGGAGGGCGACATGGGGTGGGGAGCGACCACCATGGGGCCGTAACCATCGCCGACGCTGGAGCCAGCGGCCAGCAAGACGTACTTGTCCGCAACATAGGGATAAGCGTGATAGGAGATGGCGCTCAGCTCGTACTCACCCGCCCGGGCTTTCTGATTCAGCGTCTGGATATCTTCGAGAACATGCCGGAAGGTGAGCAGGGGACTCCGGACTTTCCGGGTAGCGAGTGCGTAGAACATGTACGCGTCATCGGAATCCGGGCTGTGCGCGCACACGAGTTCGGTGACGGCGGTAAGCATGGGTTGATTCAACTCTCATGATAACAAGCCGGAGCGACGCAACGGGTCGCCCAGGGTGTAACCCGATTGTGTTGTTACTGGATGGCAGAGAGCTCGGCGTGCAGACACGCGAGCGCTCGTTCCAGTTCGGCCAGGAACACCGGGACCTGCTCCAGCTTACCTGCCCGGCCGAGTTGCTCCAATTGAAAGGCCGCATCGACGGCGGGGCGCGCGCCGAAGTTCGCGACGGCGCCTTTTAGTCCGTGCGCCGAGCGCTCGAGCGTGTGGGCGTCGCCGCTCGCCAGGGCCGTGCGGATTTCGTCCAGCTCACGAGGGTATTCATCCAGGAAGAGCGCAGCGATTTCCTTAAGCAAATCGAGATCCCCGCCGACCCGTGCCAGCGCATTCGCACGGTCCAAAAGCTGTTCCTGTAATTGTCCACTCATGAGAAGCCTGTGATGAATCTATCGGCAGTTTGGTGGAGCCCTATGATATCCTCCGGAAGAGGGGCCCGAGGAAATCAGAAAAATTTGGCCGGCCCTGCCCACCTTGGGCCACCCTAGCTCAGTTGGTAGAGCGGCTGATTCGTAATCAGCAGGTCGCCGGTTCGATCCCGGCGGGTGGCTCCATATTTTCATGGATTTGCGGACGATCCTGTTTTTGCTGCCCATCCAAAACCCGCCCAAAACCTCAAACCAGGGCTGCATTCTGCCTACGCGACCGATTCTGAAACCCTAGGACAGGACTTCTAGACAATCCTTCAACAATTGCGTAGGGCGGTCCTACCTTATCCCCACATGATGCTTGCCAGACACCGTCGGTGAAATCAGTCACGTAGCGGTCGCACTCCCCACTGGCCCTCTTCGTGCAAGGGTTCACTGCGAAGTTGCCAGATATAGGAAGCGCCACGAATACGCGTAGACAAACAAAGAGGATCAGTGGGATCAACCAGCGCGGCCGCGCAAGGTAAGCAGAACTTCCTCCTCGGCCTTTGGGGTGTCCAATACCAGGTCAAGGAAGTCGGCCGTTCTGTTGCATTCTATACGGAACAACTCAGCTTTAACCTCGATCAGCAAAAGTTATCCGTCACTGGCGGAGGACATCAAGGAGCGCGGTATCGATTTGCTCTGCCCCGTCTGTAATATCCTGAACCTGACACCTACCTGAACCTGACACCTAAAGGAAGAGGAGACTGGTATGCCTCCTTTAACTATCCGGCAAAACTCCATGCGTCTCGCACGCGAGACGTGTCAGATGTTTCGGTTCCAATCGACTTTGGGCCGACTCCGCGGTATTCGCCCCGATTGGGGACATGAATATGAAGCCAAAGAATACGATCTGCCTCTGGTTCGACAAAGACGCGCATGAGGCCGCGCGCTTCTATTCCGCCACTTTTCCGGATAGTAAAGTAACCGCTGTTCACAAGGCTCCCAGGGACTATCCGGGCGGCAAGAAGGGCGATGAGTTGACGGTGGAGTTCACCGTGCTGGGCATTCCCTGTCTCGGTCTCAACGGCGGCCCGACGTTCAAGCACACTGAGGCCTTTTCCTTCCAGATCGCGACGGATAGTCAGGAAGAGACAGACCGTTACTGGAATGCGATCGTCGGCAATGGTGGCACCGAAAGCCAGTGCGGTTGGTGCAAGGACCGCTGGGGCCTATCCTGGCAGATCACACCCCGCGTGCTCACCGAGGCGATGGAGGCTGGTGGCGACGAGGCAAAGCGTGCCTTCGAGGCGATGATGACGATGAAGAAAATCGACGTCGCCGCCATCGAGGCAGCGCGGCGAGCTTGACTGAAACAGGCCGACGGGTCCTTATTCGTCCTGGAGCTGCTCATCGGATATTTCGCAGATAATATAAAACCTATGGCAATAAGACGCATGGACAATGTCGGTATCGTGGTCAATGATCTCAAAGCCGTAATAGCATTTTTTGGTGAGCTTGGCATGGAGCTCGTGGGTGAGGCGACTGTACGGGGCGACTGGGTAGATCGTGTTGTCGGACTCAATGGTGTTGAGAGTGAGATCGCAATGATGCGGACACCGGACGGTCATAGCCAGATTGAGTTCTCAAAATTCAAGGCGCCGGAAGTGTCCACTCGCGATTTGAAGAATGAGCAGATAAACACGCTTGGCAAACACCGCATCATGTTTGCTGTTGACGATATCAAAGACACGGTTGCCCGCCTACATGCCCATGGTGCAGAGCTCGTGGGTGAGATTGTGCAATACAAAGACATGTATCTGTTGTGCTATCTTCGCGGTCCCGAAGGCATCATGCTTGCCTTAGCCGAAGAAATTGACACAAGGAGAAAGTAGCGTTTACCGACCTTCAATTAAGGTTGGGACACCCTCTAACCGAAAGTAGCAATGAATCAAGGAATCAGCGCGCGAGGTGCCGCGTTGAGACCCTGCATAAACATCACTTGCATTTCACCGAGATCGGTTCTGTTGCGGATACGCCGTCATCCAGGACTTAACTGCGAATGGACGTCTTTATGCTGCTTACGCGGCCGATTCCAAACTTCCTAGAACCCGACTTGAACTAACCCGCTTGCTGCATGGCGAGTCTGGTGGACGAGGTTGACAACTGCGGATTATCCTTGAGCAACGCCGCCGCCACATGTTCTGCAGCGGCAAGCTCTCTACGCGGCAATCGGAGCACCGCGAGAATTTTTCCGCCGCAGATGCCATCGCTTACACTCAAACTACATGCTCAACCGGGGCTATGCCTACACCACAATCATCAGCAGCAAATACCATGGACAAACCCTGCTCTCCCACTTGGCAAGCCTTTACCCTCACTCAACCCCACAAGTCTGGCAACAAAAACTGAACGACGGCGAAGTCACCCTCAATGGCGTCACCGCCACCGGAAGCGAATCGGTCACTTCAGGCCAAACCCTTGTCTGGAACCGCCCCCCCTGGATCGAACCGGACTCCCCTCGGCACTTCGAAGTCCTGTTTGAAGACTCCCATCTGTTGGCCGTCAACAAACCCAGCGGGCTGCCCACCCTCCCCGGCGGCGGCTTCATGGAAAGCACCCTCCTGCGTTTGGTGCAAAAGCAAACCCCCAACGCAAACCCTGTCCACCGGTTGGGCCGAGCCACCACCGGCATCGTCCTCTTCGCCAAAACACCGCAGGCGGCCTCTAATCTATTCACAAACTGGAACACACCCAAAATTCAAAAAATCTACCGGGCGCTGGCTCAAAACGTTGCACAGCACGACGCCTACGAAATCCTCACGCCCATCGGCCTGGTACCGCATCCGCTCATCGGTTCCGTGTGGGCCTCCAACCCAAGTGGCAAACCGTCAAAGTCATTGGCAAAGGTGATCTCACGCGACATTAGATCCACGGGCACTGGCACCACAACATTTGAGGTCAGCCTGAATTCGGGCCGCCCTCATCAAATCAGAATCCACCTGGCATCCATCGGCCATCCCCTGG
>JAICXC010000080.1 GCA_025980665.1 Bryobacteraceae bacterium | reverse complement strand
CGCCATCATCAAGGGCACCACCGATCCGGCTGTCGCGCGCAGCCTGTATGCACGCTACGTCGGCAACTGAACCGGAACGCGCCTCATTTTTGAAGGCTCCAGAATGTCCTTCATCGACTTGCGGTAACTCTGAAACGCCGCTCGGCCTTCCGCGCGCAGGCGCACCAGCGTCATCGGAATCTTTCCGCGAAAGGTCTTCTCGATCTCCACGTACCCGGCTTCCTCCAGCCTAATCAGGTGTGTGGAGAGATTGCCCTTGGTTAACTTGGTCTCGCGCAGGAGGTAGAGGAAATCGGCTTCCTTGACGCTGGAGAGTAGCGCCACGATCGTCAGGCGCGCGGGCTCGTGGATCAAACGATCAAGGTCGCTCATGCTTGCATCTCTTGAGGTCGCGGGTTGGCCTTCAAGAAATTCCGGAAGCGAAATGCGCCGATAACCGCCATGGAGACCCCGATCATGACCATTAGCGCCAGGACTCCTACCGCTCCACTCAGGCTCGGGGACCAAGTCAAGATGACAGCAAATATCAGTGTGAGGAGCGCTTCCCACAGCATGCTTGCCTGCTTGTACTGAATACCGCTCCACAGGAAAATCGCGGCGAAGACCGCCGCGAAGGCCGGCACGACCACACTATGAGCGGACAGAATCAACGCAGAGGCCCCTCCGACCAGGCCGAACATCGCGAACATGAAAAGCCAGCGCATTCTGGTCGGTTCCGGCAGCGCCACATAACCGCTCCTCGGGAATGTGATTCGCTGCTTCAACCTTTTGAATCCCCATGAGAGACCCAAGGCGCCAGCTGCGGTTAGAGCCGAAGTCAGAACATCCAACGTCAACCAGTGCGGGAGCGCAAGCTTCACCAGCAACCCGCCGCCCATAACGATGAACAGCAGACCCACCATGATTTCTGACAACCCGTCCTCCATCCAGTGCCGCTGTGCGGTCACCGTTACTTGATCGATATCCACAGGAGGTTCCATCTGCATCCCTTTCACATACTGGTCTACTACACAAACCAGTCTGCAAGCAACCCACCTTACCTCTACGGAAATCGCGAGATATGCACTATCGCCGCCGTTTCGCCGAACGTTCGTGTGAAAACTATGCGGCACACAATTGCTCTGCTCTTTCTGATGATCGGCTTGACCGCCCTCGCAGCCGACACCGAACGTTCCCTTCCTATATTCTTCTTGCCTAACGCCGGACAAACCGATCCCTCTATTCGCTATATCGCGGAAACACCGCAGTTGCGCGCCGGATTCGCGCCGGATTCCGCGGTCTTCCAAATTCAAGGTACCCAGCTGCACGTGCGCTTCGTCGGCGCGAATCCGAGCGTAGCCATGGAAGGCCTGGACGCGATGGCGGCGCGCGCCAACTTTCTGATTGGCGACGATGTCGCTGCCTGGCACACCGGCATTCCCACGTATCAAGGCATTCTGTACCGCAATCTATATCGCGGGATCGACATGAACTACACGGCTAGCGGACTCCGCCTTAAATCGGAGTTCCTGGTGGCGACGGGCGCCGATCCCAGACAGATTCGCCTCGAATATCCGGACGCAGAGCGCGTGTCCATTGACGCCCACGGCGACCTGGTGGTCCTGTCCGGCGCAGCTGAGCTGCACGAACAAGCGCCCACGGCTTACCAGGAATCGAAGGGCGTCCGGCGTCCCATTGAAGCCGCCTACCGTATCCTCGGCGGCAACACGGTCGCATTTGATCTGGGCGATTACGACCCAGCCCGCCCGCTAGTCATCGATCCCGTGATTTCCTACTCGACCTATTTGGGCGGAACAGCGCAAAGCGCCGTCACAGCCTTGGCCGTGGATTCATCCGGCGATCTGTATGCGGCGGGCTGGACTGAAGCAATCGATTTTCCCGTGTCGAATGCTATTCAGGCCGTGAGCCACGGAGACGTGGAGGCGTTCGTGTTCAAGCTGAACCCTGCAGGCAACACACTGCTCTATGCCACCTACATCGGAGGCCGCGGCGATGATCGCGCCGCGGGCATCGCGGTCGATTCTTCCCGGCAAATCTACGTCGCCGGGTCCACTGCTTCCCCCAACTTTCCATTGGTCGCGGCCGTGCGGTCGACCCTGGGTGGTTCGCGCGACGCATTCGCGCTCAAATTGAACGCCATTGGCAATCTGCTGGTTTATAGCACGTATCTGGGCGGGTCCGGCTACGATCTGGCCACTGCCATCGCTGTCGATGCGGGAGGCGCCGCTTATGTCGCGGGCGATACGCAATCCACGGATTTCCCGCTATCTATCCCGGTTCAATCCGTCTTTGGCGGCAAGACCGATGCCTTCGTCACCAAGCTCAATCAGGCTGGTGCGATTTCCTTCAGCACCTACCTCGGTGGGAATAACGACGAACACGTGGGTGGCGTGGCGGTGGATGCCGCCGGCAATATCTATGTGGCGGGCGGCACACTCTCGACAAATTTCCCTTTAGCCGCACCCCTCCAAGCCACCAATGGCGGTAGTCAGGATGCGTTTGTCACCAAGATCTCCACCAACCCTTCCGCGCTGGTTTACAGCACGTACTTGGGCGGCATCGGCGGACAAGTTGGCTCTCCGGAACAGGCCAACGCAATTGCGGTCGATGCAGCCGGCGCGGCGTATGTCGCAGGAGTCACGAACTCGGCGAATTTTCCGGTGACAGTGGGAGCGTTCCAGACAGTGTTCAATGGAGTTCAGGACGCCTTCGTGACCAAGCTGAACCCCGCGGGGAGCGCCAAGGTATATAGCACGTATCTGGGAAGCTCCAGTTTCGATTGGGCCACTGGTATCGCCCTGGATACCGCGGTAAACGCCTACGTGACGGGCTATACGTCCTCAGCTGGATTCCCCGTAGCCGGTGGCGTTCAAGTCGGATTCAAAGGGTTCTACGACGCCTTCGTATCGAAAATCAACCCCTTCGGCAACGGAGTCACGTTTTCCACCATGTTCGGCGGAACCGGTGCGGATCAGGCGAACGCGATCGCCGCGGATTCTTCCGGAAACATGTTTATTGGCGGCCAGACCAGTTCTTTCGACCTGCCTCTGCAGGGCGCCATCCAGTCATTCAACGTCGGCAGCAGCACGGGATGGGTCGCACGGCTGGGCGTGACGGCCCCTCCGCCGCAGCTTCCCGCCGCGAATTCCATCACTCCGGCCTCCGGCAGCGGTAACGCGGTTACGTTCACGGCGCAATACTCGCATCCGGCGGGCGCTGCCAGTCTGGTTAGCGTCGCGCTATTAATCAACACGACGGCTTCGGTTAACTTCGCCTGCTATATCACGTATAGTCCGGCCACGAATCTGTTCAACTTAGCGAATGACGATGCCTCGACCGGAGGCGTGCCAGTTACTCCTGGGGGCGGAAGCGCCGCGAACGACCAGTGCACTTTGAACGGAGCGGGCAGTTCCGCCAGCATCGCGGGCACCAATCTCACACTTACGATTTCGCTCATTTTCCAGCCGGGCTTCGCTGGCAACAAGACCGTCTATCTCTACGCTGCCGACGCCAATACCATCACCGGCTTTCTCGCCAAAGGAATATGGAGCGTCACCATTCCGCCGCCCACGCCCTCGGCCGATTCGGTGTCTCCCAATGCCAGCACAGGGGCGATTCAGACGTTTACATTCGTCTTTTCCGATACACAAAACGCTTCGAACCTGACTAACACGGCCATGCTGTTCAGCACCTCGGGGAGTCTCTCCAATTCCTGTTACATCGTTTACGATCCCGTGGCAGGGTCCATCCGGCTTTTTTCCGACGATGCGCAGGGGTCGGGCTCAAAGCCGGTGACTTCCAGCATCGTGCTGCAAAACAGCCAATGCGCTCTCGGGACCGTTTCGGTGAGCACAGCCGGACTGTCGCAGATCGTGGCAATAAACCTGACGTTTAAAGCGGCTTTTGGCGGACTCCAGAACATTTACATGTTCGCATCGGAAGGGGTTTTGAACACCGGCTTCGTCCTTCGTGGCACGTACCTGGTGGCCGCTGGAGGGATTCCCCTTGCAAATTCCGTAGTTCCATCTGCGGGCTCGGGTCCCAGCCAGCGCTTCAGCTTCACCGCCTCCGATCAAGGCGGCTCCGGATTCATTGTCGCGGTAGCCATGTTGTTTTCTGCGACCTTAAATACCGACAATGCATGCAGCCTGGTTTACGATCGCACGCAGAATACCATCTCGCTGGCTTTCGATGTGGCGGCCAACGGAGCAGCGTCCTTGACTCCGGGATCTTCCACAGTGGTCTCAAACAACCAGTGCACGTTGCGCGGCGCCAACTCGACCATTGTGGCGGGGACCACTTCGCTTACAATCACGGTCGATATCGCCTTCAACGCCACCTTCTTCGGCGCCAAGAATACGTACCTCTATGCCGCCGAAAGTCTGACCAATTCCGGCTGGATCACCGTGGGAGGTTGGACCGTAACCGGCGGAGCGCCCACGGCCGACTTCGTCAGTCCCGCGTCGGGCTCGGGTTTGTCTCCAAACTTCACCTTTACTGCATCCGACTCGGCTTCGCAATTAAACATCGTCGGTATGACCATGCTGATCACGGCCGGTTCCCCTGCCAATCTAGCTAACGCATGCTATCTGTTCTATAACCGGACCACAACAACCATCGGCCTCTACGGCGACGACGGCGTTACGCTCAGCACCAAAGGTGTTGGATCCGCGGCCAATCTGCAAAACAGCCAGTGCGCGGTCGGTTTTACGGTTATGACGACGTCCGCCAACTCCATCTCGTTCACTATTAATGTGGTGTTCAAATCGCCGCCCTTCAGCGGCGCCAAAACCGTCTACCTGCAGGCTCTGGAACCAAACACGAGCTCGGGCTGGGTAGCGCGCGGAACATGGATGGTGCCCTAAGCTATTTGCACCCCACGTTCGAGCAGCAGCAGCGCGATCGCCGCTCCCGCGGGCGCAGTTCCGTGCACGATCCACTGAAAGCCGGACGACTCCAGACATGCGAGCAGCTCCTCAACCGGCAGAAACTCTGTATGCAGCTCCAAGAAGATGTAGGGAATGAGATGCGTCCAATCGCGGATATGCAGGAATAGCTGGCGCTCGCCGCCCTCGATGTCGCATTTGAGCACAATCGGCGCGCTAGCCGAACCTGCGATCGCGGCCAACGGAAGGACGGGAGTTCCGTTATCTGACAGAGGTCCCATGCGCATTCCCCAGGCGCCATTTCCCGAGTCGTGCAACTCCGCGAAGGCGTGTTCCGCTCCGGCGAATGCGCGGATCGCTGTGCAGCGATCCGCCAGTCCGGTTCGCCGCAGGTTCTCTGAGAGCAGCCCAAAATTATCCGGGTCCGGCTCCACTGCGATGATCTGGACCACATCAAGCGCACGTGTCAGGAACAGCGCGCTCAGCCCAATATTCGCCCCCAGATCGATCAGCGTGACGGGTCCCAGGTGAGCGGGCAACACTGCGACGCACGGAGCGTACACCTGCTCGACGAAGATTTCGTCGAATACTTTGGAATCCGTAGTGCCCTGACGGAGTCCGACGGATAGGCCGTCTCGCAACCGGTACGCGCTCGGCCTTGAGTCCAGTCCCGCCGCCTCAAGGACATACCGCAGCTTGTCGATATGCGCCAAGTCCGATGCCGCGATCCGCCGCAACTTTCGCAGAACGATCTGAAGTCTACCCACCTTTCTTGCTAGTGTGTTTTGGCCGCAGGATTCTCAGTAAACCCAGTACCGTGAACCGCGTACTATAGAGCATGTCCGTCTTCGATGACCGCAAAGACTCCCTCGAACAGCATGAATTTCAGATGGGCCGGGAAAGGGGGCGTCTGGCTGTTACACTCGATCTGCTAACGGACGCCTTGGTGCTGGTAGGGCAGCACGGAGTCTATTGCCAAAGTGCGCGGCAACCGGGCAAACCTGCCATGGACGTTCAGTTGATCGATAAGTGCATCACCGACGCCAAGGAACTGGTGTCGAGCGTCATGACGGAACTAAAAAGAAAGACTGAGTGAGGTTATGAAGGCGGCAGTTTTAACAGGGCCGGCGAGCATCGCTTCGCGTCCGCTCGAAATCCGCGATATTCCGATTCCCACGCCGGGGCCAAGCCAGGTCCTGCTGCGGGTCCGGGCTTGCGGGGTGTGCCGTACGGACCTTCACGTCGTCGAAGGCGAACTGAAGCCACAGCGCGATCACGTCATCCCGGGCCACCAGATTGTAGGGGAAGCGGGCGGTACTCGCTTCGGAGTGACCTGGATGGCCGGGATTGATGGAACCTGCGAGTACTGCCGGCGGGGTGAGGAGAATCTGTGCGATTCGCCAGCCTTCACCGGATACACGGTGGATGGCGGATACGCGGAGTTTGCCGTAGCCCGTTCGGACTTCGCCCTTCCCCTGCCCGCGGGACTCGACGATCTGGAAATCGCGCCCCTGCTCTGCGCCGGTGTCATCGGATTCCGCAGCCTGCGGGTGGCCGGCGTCCAGCGCGGCGAACGCGTGGGATTATTCGGCTTCGGCGCCTCCGCGCATCTCGCGCTCCCCGTGCTCCATTCCTGGGGATGCCATGTCTCGGTGTCTACGCGCGGGACGTCGCATCGCAAGCTGGCGGAAACGCTGGGAGCCGATTGGGTGGGGTCGGAGTTGGATCGCCCGCCGATACCGCTCGACCGGGCGATCACCTTCGCCCCTAGTGGCGATGTCGTCGTCGCGGCGCTATCGAGCCTGCGCAAAGGCGGCGTGGTGGCGATCAACGCCATCCACCTGGATCGCATCCCGGAATTCGATTACGACAGTCTGTTATGGGGTGAGCGGCAAATCCGTAGCGTCACCAACGTGACCCGCGCAGACGCCCGCGATTTCCTGCAACTGGCGAGCGAGATCCGCCTCCGGCCCAAAATCACTGTGTTCAAGCTGGATCAGGCCAATGAGGCGCTACTGGCGCTTAAGAACGATGCGATCGACGGGGCCGCAGTCCTGGTTCCCTAAGGCTATTCCGCGAGCTCGCGGCGCATCGCTTCGAGGGACTGCTGTATGGCCGGATCGTGCGGGTCTGCTTCTTCGTGCCGCTTGACTACTTCGGCGAACAGGGGCACTAACTCGGGGTCGCGCCATCCCCGGCGCACTTCCTCCAGCATGATCGCCATGGCGCGATCGTGCGAAAAAGCCGGTTTATAGGGTCGCGCAGTGGTCAAGGCGTCGTAGATGTCGGCGACTTGCATAATTCGCGCGAGCAGCGGAATATCTTCGCCAGCCAGACCATCCGGATAGCCGCTTCCGTCCCAACGTTCGTGATGGCTGCGAATAATGGGCAGCACCGGGGCCAGCGTTTTCATGGGACGGCAGATTTGCTCGCCGCGGACCGTATGTTGGCGCATGATCTCCCATTCTTCCTCGGTGAGCAGGCCACGCTTGAACAGGATCGCATCGGGGATGCTGATTTTCCCGATATCGTGCAGGTACCCGCCGCGAAACAGCGCCAGCTGCTCCTGCCTGGGCAATCCCAGGGCATGCGCCAGATCGATGCTGTAGCTCGCCAGGCGCTCGCAATGTAAGCCGGTGTAGCGATCGCGATGTTCCACCGACTGCGCCAGCGCGAACAGAATGGTTTCCGCTTCCTCCAACGAATCGACCAGGGCTTTGTGGCGCAGCATGGTGCTGACCCGCGTGCGCACCAGAGCAGGCCGCAGCGGCTTGAGCAGAAAATCGTCGGCCCCCGATTCCAGCCCCGCTACCTCGTTCTCGATGCCCTGGATGCTGGTCAGCATCAGAATCGGGATCAATTGCGTGCGGCGGTCCGCCTTGACCATCTGGCAGAATTCCATGCCGCTCATCTCCGGCAGCACCAGGTCGACTACGATCAAGTCGACTTTTTCCATGTCGAGCTGGGAAAACGCTACCGACGGCCGCTTGGCTTCGAGGATGCGATAGGGAGTAGCTTTCAGGATTCCGCGCAGCAGGCGGCGGTTAAGATCGATGTCGTCCACGATCAGCACGGTGGGCACGTAAGCGGGATCCAGCGACGCGCTATCAAATCGCGGGAGCCGGGATTCCTGCCGCAGTGGCAGCGTGCTGGTTTCTACTTTCGTGTGCGCCGACACGATCTCCTCTTACTCCCCATCCATCGACCACCTTGTAACAAACAATTAGGGCCAAAAATGGAACGGGGACTAAGGTGTTTCACGCAGGAGATCCCAAAGTGCCCACGCGAAGGGCTATCTGCAACTTACACTAGTACTTCATGCGCGAAACCATTTCCCCGGCACGAGCCATCGAAGGCGTGATCACGCTGCCCGGCGACAAATCCATCTCCCACCGCTATGGAATGCTGGCCTCTATCGCTACCGGCCGCAGCACCATCGCCAATTACTCCACCGGCGCGGACTGCCAATCGACGCTGACCTGCATGGCCGCCCTGGGGGCGAAGATCCAGCGGCGGGACGGGTCGGTTGTGATTGAAGGCGGGACGCTCCAGGAGCCCGGGGCGATGCTCGACGCGGGCAACTCGGGATCCACCATCCGCATGCTCTCCGGAATCCTGGCGGCCCAGGCATTTACGTCGCGTATCGGCGGCGACGAATCGCTCTCCCGGCGTCCCATGGGGCGCATTATCGGGCCGCTAACTGAAATGGGCGCCCGGATCGAGGCCCGTGAAGGGAAATATCCGCCGCTCGTCATTTATGGCCGCGAGCACAGCGGCGCGCTGCATGGCATCGATTACCACCTCCCCATGGCCAGCGCGCAAGTCAAGAGCTGTATTCTTCTAGCCGGCTTGTTCGCGCAGGGAGATACTATCGTCCGCGAGCCGGTGCGAACACGGGACCATACCGAAATCGCACTCAAGGAGTTCGGTGCCGAGATCGAAATCAAGAAAAGGACCATTTGCCTCCATGCTGGAGCGCGCCTCTCAGGACGAGAATTGGTCGCACCCGGCGATCTTTCCTCGGCCTGTTTTTTCATGGTGGCAGCACTCCTCCTCAAGGAATCGAGCCTGGTGATCCACGGGGTCGGCCTGAACCCGACGCGTTCCGGGTTGCTCGATTTTCTAGTTTCGATGGGGGCCCAGATCAAGGTCCTGGAGGTTCACCAGGTAGGCGGAGAGCTCATCGGCGATCTTCGGGTGCAAGCCTCGCCCGTGACGGGTGGGGTGATCGAGGGCGCGATGACAGCCGCGCTGATCGACGAGATACCCGCCCTGGCCGTGCTCGGGGCCGCTAGCAGTAACGGCCTGACCGTGCGCGACGCTGGTGAGTTGCGGGTGAAGGAAACCGACCGCATCGCCACCATCGAGGCCGGTTTCCGGCAAATGGGCGTAAAAATAGAGACGAATCCGGAAGGATTCCACGTTCCCGGGGGCCAGAGTTTTCACGCCGCCCAGATCGATTCGGCCGGGGATCATCGGATTGCCATGGCCTTCGCGGTAGCCGCCCTGGCAGCCGACGGCCCATGTACGATCGAGGGCGCGGAATCGGCAGGCGTGTCTTTTCCCGAGTTTTTCGGTACACTGCGACAGATCACCCAAACATGAAGACTCGGGAAGATCTGACGCTCTCCGGCCTGGTGCACGATCTTAACAACGTGTTCCAGACGCTGGTGGATGCCGCGGATTTGCTGGCGGGCGACCCGCGTTACGCGAAGCTCTCCGCCGCTATTCTGCGTAGCGTCGAACGTGGCAAGAATATCGCCGCCGGGATCCAGGCGGGCACGGGCGCGGATACTCCGTTCGAACAAATCCTCGGCAACGCCATCGCCTTCGTAGAGGATTCCCTCGAAGCTGGCCGTGGGCCGGAAATCACCTTCGCGTGCGATGTGGAGCCCGGAATCGAGTTGGGCGGACATTGGGCCTGGGAGCGTGTGCTGATCAATCTCTTCCTCAACGCAATGCGCGCCATGCCCTCTGGCGGAACCATTCAAGTTTGTGCCCGGAGCACCGGCGAATATATCCAAATCGTGGTTCGCGACGAAGGTTCGGGCATAGCCCCCGGGCTCCTGGATCGTCTGTTCCAGCCGCACGTAACCAGTGCTTCGAGCGGTGGTTCCAGCGGTCTCGGGTTGCACATCGTCGAAACGATCGTGAAAGAAGATGGTGGCTACGTGCGCGCCATTAATCGAACCGACGCGCGCGGTGCGGAGTTCACCATTACCCTTCCGCCCAGAGCTCAGGCAATTCCCGCCCGCGCGTCATAATTGAAGCGTGGTCAGAGTAGTGCTCCTGGCGCTTGGCGCCATCTTCCTAGTTCGCACTGACGTTCGCGCCCAGGATGCCACCGATATTATACGGCGCTCTGTCGAGCACGATGCGACGAACTTCGAGCGCTTCAAGAACTACACATTTCTGGAACGCGTCGAGGAACGCCGCTATGGGCGCAACGGGAACCTGAGCTCCAAGGAAATCCAGACGTATGAGTTCATGGTCCTGGGCGGTCGCCCTTACGGAAAACTGGTGGAGCGCGATGATAAATCGCTAGCTGCCAAGGAAGCCCGCAAGGAACAGGAAAAAGTGGACAAGGAATCAGCCAAGCGGCAGCGTGAGTCTGAATCCGATAAAGCCAAGGAAGACCAGGACCGCGCCGAGGAGCGCCGCTATCTGCGCGAGGTTCCCGAAGCCTTCAACCTGACTTTGCAGGGAACGGAGCAAATTGGCGGCCGTCCCGTGTGGATCATCGGAGCCCAACCCAAGCCGGGCTGCAAACCGAAGGTTAAGCGCGCCGAGATGCTGGCGCATTTGCGCGGCAGGATTTGGGTGGACCAGACCGACTATCAGTGGGTAAAAGCGGAAGTAGAAGTAATCGATCCGATTTCGTTCGGCATGGGGTTGGTGAAGCTCGCTTCCGGTGCAGTATTGAATTTCGATCAGGTCCGCGTGAACGACGAGGTTTGGCTCCCGGCCCACATCAGCGTCCGTGCCGATGCCCGCCTGGTGTATCTGCGCAAGCTGCGCGAGGAGTTGGATATTACCTATCGCGATTACCAGAAGTTCCAGGCGGATTCCAGAATAGTCGAGTAGCTTCTATTTCCATGAGCGCTCCAGCAGCCACAGGCTCATGGTCCAGGCGAATACCAACACCGCCCGCCGCGCGGTCTCCGCAGTCAGGCGCTGCACTGCGTGGGCGCCCCAGTAACCGCCGATCAGCGTGCAGATCAGCATGGGAATCGCTACCCGCCACGCGATGATCCCTTTCGCGATGAAGGCGGCCACGGCCAGCGTGTTCACTCCGGTGGCGCACCACATGCGCAGCCCGGCCGATTGCTGCACACCGATGTTCGCTGCGATCAGAAATAGCACGATCATCAGCACGCCCATCCCGGCCCCAAAGTAGCCTCCGTAGATCGATATCGCCAGAGTGCCGGCATACAGCAGTCCGCTGTGATTGCGGCCCGAAGTGTGGGCGCCGGCGAAACGGCGGAGCTGACCGGAAAAACTGAACACCAGCGACGCGCCGATCATCAGGTAGGGGACAATCTTGGCGAATCGTTCGCTCGAGGTGTGCAGCAATAGCTGGCTGCCGGCCACGCCGCCGGCCACTCCAATCAGCACAAGTATCCAAAAGAGCTTGCGCGATACGGTCATACCGCTCCGGTAAACCAGGGCCGATGCGATCCCGCCCGGCAAGGTGATGACCGAAGACGTCGCGTTCGCCATGATGGGATCGACGCCTGCGAACACCAGCGCGGGAAAGATCATAAACGTCCCGCCGCCTGCTAGGGCGTTGGCGATACCGGCAGCGGTAGCGGCGGCCAGCAGGATGATCCAGGAAAAGGAGGAGATGGGATTCAGAATCCCCCATCCTAACGCAGGTACCCGGGAGTTAACATGAAGGCGTGCCGGAAAAAATATTCGACGACCCCCGGATCACGCTCAACCGAATCTATACCAAGGGCGGCGATAAAGGCGAAACCGCGTTGGCCGGTGGACAACGAGTTCCCAAGGATTCCGTGCGCATCGAAGCCTACGGCACGGTGGACGAACTGAACGCGTTCATCGGACTGGCGTGCGTAACTTGCGTAGAGGAAACGGCAAACACGGGGCGGCTCGACAAGCTGGGACATATCCTTCGCAGGGTGCAGCACGAACTTTTTAACCTAGGTTCGCAGCTGGCGACGTTGCCTAAGGATCTGCATCCCAAACAGGCCAGGATCACCCCGGCTGAGATCGAACAACTGGAGCGCGAGATCGATGAGATGAATGCGGAACTTCCCGCGCTGCGCAGTTTCGTGCTGCCGGGAGGGACCAGGTTGAACGCCGAGTTGCACGCCGCGCGAACTATCTGCCGGCGCGCCGAGCGATTGACCGTAGCGCTAGCCCGCGCGGAGGAAACACCAGCCGACGCAGTTCGATACCTGAATCGTTTGAGCGATGCACTCTTTGTCTGGAGCCGCTGGGCGAGCCACGTGCTGGGCGTCCCCGAGGTTCTGTGGGAACCTAACCGCGCCGCATCGGGCCAAAAAGACTAGCGGAGCTTTCTAAACCAGGAATATCCGTTGGGGTTCGAACCGCCGCCGCAGCCGCACCGCCACGGCCAGGGCGAGCTTTTAACCCCGAGCATGAGTCGACTCTATGACGCTGACTAATGCCGCAAAGATGTCCGGATGCTGGAAGACGAAACCAGCGCGCTGTGCGGCATCAGGAATCGCCCGTTGACTGGCAAGCAACACCTGGGACATCTCGCCTAACATCCACTTCAAGGCGAACGCCGGGACCGGCAAGATTGCGGGGCGATGCACCGCCTCCGCCAAAGCTCGGGTAAACTCGCGATTGGTCACCGGAAAAGGTGAGGTCGCGTTAAACGCTCCACGCACTGTCGATTCCCTCATCAGCAAGGCGATCAATGCGACGAGATCCTGAATGTGTATCCACGACATCCACTGTCGTCCACTACCGAGGCGTCCCCCTACGCCCAGCCGGAACGGAGGGAGCATCCGCGCCAGCGCGCCTCCGTTCGGTCCCAGGACGACGCCGATTCGCAGCCTCGCGACACGAATACCCAAAGGTTCGGCGGCTTGAGCTTCTTCTTCCCAGGCCGCGGCGACCCGTCCCAGGAAATCATCCGCTGGCGGCGCCGATTCGGTCAGGATCTCGTCCCCCCGCGATCCGTAGTATCCCACCGCCGAGGCGCTGATCAGTACTTGAGGCGGCTGGTCGCGCATGGCGGCCACCAGAGTGCGGGTACCTTTCACGCGGCTGCTCATGATTCTCTCGCGCGCTGCTGCCGTCCAGCGTTGCGCTACAGGCTCGCCCGCTAAGTGGACGACTGCATTTATACCTGCGAGCGCGCCGGGCGGGAGTCCGCCACGTAAGGAGACAGCGCGCACGATGTGACCGGAACCGCGGAGATTTTCGGCGACAGCGCGTCCGATGAATCCCGATGCTCCTGTAATAGCGACGTTCATGTCATCTGCCGCACATAGATATCAAACAGGATCTTCCTTCCCAATACATTCGATATATCTGAGCCTACACTCAAGCGAAGGTGAGAAGATAGTCTGGGGCGCGGAGCGAAAATTACGGAATGAATGGAGTCACCCGGGATCGATGGAGCGCTTCGCAACGGCTCGAGCTCCACTTCTGGAAGACTTGGACCAAGGCCGCGCCTTACCAGAATCTCGATGTGCCGAAGTACTGGGCAGAGGAGCTTCCGCGTTTCGGTTGCTCGCAGGATCTTTTTACCAACAAGCGCGTGCTCGACATTGGCTGCGGTCCCGTTGGCCTGATCCATTTTGTCGATAACGCCGCCCAGCGAATACGGATCGACCCCCTCTTACTTCAATACGAATCGAGAATGACGCTGAAGGAGCCGCAACTATCTCTGGCCGGGCTCGGGGAATCCCTCCCCGTGGCGTCGAACTCGGTCGATATCGCGATCTGCTTCAACGCTATCGATCACATGCAGGACCCGGCCGCGGCGCTCGCCGAAATCCGGCGTGTCTTGCGTCCGGGCGGAACCTTGCTGCTGATGATTCACAGTTTCCCGGCTTGGGCCCGGCCGTTCTTTTGGATCGACCGGCTGCATCCCCATCACTGGACCGCTCCAGCATTCGTTAGCCAAGTCGCTCGCACGTTCGACGTGCAGCGCAGTGAGACCGTACGCCGCCGGTTTGAGGTCCCGGTTTCGAGATGGATCCTGCCTTCTTCGTGGAAGTACCTGGCCGGAAATCTCGTGGTCGCTAGTACTTACGTGCGCGCTAAAAAGTAGTTCTTGGCACAATCTCTCAGGCGCGTAAGGTATTATGGGAGCGGCCATGAATTCCGCCCGGCGGGGCGAGCTGATTGTGCCCCGTGGGCTTTTTTTAGGAGCTCCCATGGAAAAGCAAGCGCAAAACATACAAGAATCATTTCTCAACAACGCGCGCAAAGACAAGACCTTCCTGACGATCTACCCGATGAGCGGCGTGAAGCTCTCGGGCAAGATCAAGAGCTTCGATAAGTACTCGGTCGTGCTCGAGACTAATAATCAGGAGCAGCTGATTTTTAAACACGCGATTTCGACTGTCGTAGTTTCACGACCGTTCCATTCTGGAGCGCCTGCAGCGCATTCGAGCACCGCGATCGGTGCGCATGCCGCTCCGGGAACTCCGGGCGAGCCGGCCAGTTAACACCGGAACCAGAACAGCAGGGAACAGGCGTTTTTGTCTACGGAAATCGCGCTACTCGTCGGACTGAAGCTGAGCAGGCGCAAAGCACGTTCAGACGGCGGATCGACGGCGTCAATGATCAGTGCGGAAGAATCTCTCGAGGAACTTACCGTCCTGGCTGCCACGGCGGGAGCCAGCGTGGCGGATCAATCCATTCAAACATTGACGCGCCCTAATGCGGCAACTCTGATCGGTTCGGGTAAAGTCAGCGAACTCAAAACTCAGGTCCATTTTCACGATGCATCGGTAGTGATCTTTGACCAGGAGCTGACGCCGACGCAGCAGCGCAATTTAGAGAAAGCGCTGGACGTGAAGGTCCTCGACCGGACCCAGCTGATTCTGGATATCTTTGCGAGACGCGCACGAACCCGCGAAGGAAAGCTGCAAGTCGAGCTGGCGCAGTTAAATTATCTTCTGCCGCGATTAACCGGGCACGGCGCAGCAATGTCCCGGTTAGGCGGCGGAATCGGCACACGCGGGCCCGGCGAAACTAAACTAGAGACCGATCGGCGGCGGATTCATCAACGCATACAAGCGATCGAGCGCGGCTTGGAACGCGTGCGCGGCGGACGCTCTACGCAGCGTCAGCAGAGACAGGCGGTTCCGCTGGCGACACTGGCGCTAGTGGGATACACCAACGCCGGTAAATCGACCTTGTTCAACCGGCTGACCGGAGCCGGCGTTCTGGCCGACGCCAAAATGTTCGCCACCCTCGATCCGACCGTGCGGCACATCTTGCTGCCATCGAAGCGGCAGGTGCTGGTAAGTGATACGGTCGGCTTCATTCGCAATCTTCCGACCACACTGATCCGGGCGTTCCGCGCAACCCTCGAAGAAGTGGTCGAATCCGAGCTGCTGCTACACGTGGTGGACGCAAGTTCCGCATCGGCCGAGGAGCAGACGGCACATGTTCTCGCCACCCTAAATGAGATTGGCGCGGGAGAGACGCCCCAGATCCTGGTGCTCAACAAGATCGATCTCGTTCCCGGTGAGCCGGACTCTGCGGCGCTGGCGCGGCGGATTCTGGGCGATCCCGAGCATCAGCCGGCAGGAGCGGTGGCCATTTCGGCGGCAACCGGCCAAGGATTCGAGGAGCTACTCCAAAAAATCGACCACACCCTGTCAGTGGATCCACTGGCTGAGTGCGCGTTCCGCTTCCCGGTTGGTGAAGGCGGGCCGTTGCACTTGTTGCATGAGCACGGTCGCGTCTTAAAGACGCGGTACGATGACAAATATTGTTACGTCGATGCGGTCGCACCGGCGTCCCTCCGGCGAAAATTAAGGGGGTATGCGCTAGTCGGGCGCTAGAGGTTATGATCGTTAGCATCGGATGAACCTGCCGAACTTACTGACGCTGCTGCGGATCTTTTTCGTGCCCCTGCTGGTGGGCGCGTTGCTCGCGGATGGCTCCGGAGTAGCGTGGCTGCGGCTGATCCCCGTCTCGCGGGAATTGTTCGCGCTGGGCATCTTCTTGACTGCGGCGGTTACCGATCTCATGGATGGCTATCTCGCGCGGCGCTGGAAACAAGTAACCACTGTCGGCACCCTGCTCGATCCGATTGCCGACAAATTGCTGATCTCGGCCGCCCTGATATCCCTGGTTGAGATCCGGTTGGTTCCCGCCTGGATGGTAATTCTAATCATCGGACGGGAATTCGCGGTGACCGGACTGCGGTCGATCGCCGCATCCTCGGGCTACACCATCCGCGCCAGCGATCTTGGAAAGACCAAGATGGTGACGCAGGTGGCGGCGATCGCGCTGGTGATCGGTGGCATCCGCTGGCCCCAGTTGGCGGAATATGGGCAGTTCGCGATGTGGGCTGTGGTGGTCTTCGGCTTCGTATCGGCCGCGGCTTATTTCGGTAAGTTCTGGCGCAAAGTGGATGAGGGGGTCAAGCTGCGGCGCCGCAGGGAGTTGCTGCGGTTCGAACGCCAACAGAAACGGGCAAAGGCGGCGATGGCTGGCAGCGGGGCAGCGGCACAACAGTAGTTTAGCTGGGCAGGTACGTCAGCAAAGTCGAATAAAACGATTTCACCAAGTCCGTGGCGTTCGCCTGAGCCTGTGCTTCATCCCGATTCACCACTGGAACCACCACTCGCACTAACGCCGTGTCCGTGCGATTCAGGCGAATGGCGTCCCGAATCACCCAGAATTTGGCTTTGTACTCGTCGGCAACCACGCGGTCGCGAGACTGGTACCAGTAGAGGACCAAGCTTCGCTGACTTCCGTAAGCTACTACATACCGATTCACAGAGATGGGTGTGCCGCGACCAACGTCGATGGGAATTTCACCCGAAGATATTTTCACCCAGCCCGCGCCCGGCAGGCAATTCTTGGGCGAATGAGGCGCTTTGCCATTACGTTGCGAGCGAAAGCTAGCCACGAAAAGGTTCGCGAGGCCGACCCCGGTCCGGGTGCAATCCGGATTTGTCGAATTACAGTAATCTCGATTCAGAATATCGTCCGCTTTGAGAACATCCAGGACTTCCTGTTCGATGACGCCAGTCTGCGCTAAATTCCAGGATCCTAGTCTGGTGGGCATTCCTTCCAGTGGACGGCTGGGAGGAATGAATTCGGGACGGACGGCGCTATAAAGTATAGCGGCCTGGGCTAGGAGGAGAGCGGTGACAATGCGCGCTGCACGAGAATTCAGAAATTTAAGCACGATCTTGCTCCTTGGGCCCGCTGGGCATTGAGGGAAGGCTGGATTCTGGGCGCCAGCGGCGGTATAAGAAATTCAGCAATTGGTGGACCACAACCAAGATAACCAGCGCCACGACGAAGATGACCCAACCTTCTGCCTCGTGAAAAAATCCCTCGGCTAGCGATGGATCGATTTCACTAAATACCCCCGTAAGCGTTACGCGGGCGGAGTTCGCGATGATCGCGATGGGGATGGTCGCAACCAGCAAGACCCAGCGCATCCATAGCTTGCGGTCGAAAAAATATGCGTAAACCTGAGATAGGAATGTAAGAGACAGCAGGCTGCGAATTCCGCTGCAAGCTTCGGCTACCGATAATTTTTGGCTCGCCAGCTCCAGAATATTGCCATCCCGAATCACCGGAATATTGAGAACGTCCAGGGACTTTTCCGCCACCCAGCTGGCAAATAGCTGCAAGGGGAAAGTGATCTGGTTGTAGACCACCGTCGGAAGCGGAATCATGAATGGTAGAAGCAGCAGCGGGAACGCAAGTTGGCGGACCACCGCGGTTCCGCCCAGAATGAGCAGCACTCCTACCAGCGAAACCAAGAAGGCGGTACGCTGAAGAAACAATTCCGCGCCCAGCATTCCCAGATACGCCTGCATGCCCGCCCAGACCAGAAGACCGATACCCCACCACGCCGGCTTCCACTCCATCTTGAGGAGTTTCTCGCGCCTTTGCCACGCGATATAACCCGCGACCAGGGGAACAAAAAACCCGTGACTTACATCGTCGTCGGTGCTCCACTGCAGGACCAGCTTGCTGAGAATCGGAAAGTAAACACCGATCAGCAGAATGGTGAACCAGGCGACCGCAGTCCAGGATATCGTGCGAGCCCTTACAGGAGCCTGCTCCGGTAGTTTATCGGCAAGGGTGGCCATGTCAACTCAGTTACAGCATACCGCGCCGGATCTGGGGAAAGGAACGTGCCCTAAGTACCGGTACCCGGTCCAAGGAGTTCATTTATTTCCCACAGGTTTGGATCAGTGAATGGAAGTAGGGGGAGCTTCGTTTTCGGCCTTGATCCGATTCACGCTGCGGGTGACCAGACGTCGCGGATCCAGCAAATGCTGCGGCCGGAAGCTGCGCTGAGACCAGCGGCAGCCATCGTTGAATTCTATCCCCAGGAAATAGCCGATTTCGCGAAAAACGCAGTACTTCACTTTTCCTGTCAATTCCCCGTTGGGATAGGAAATGTGAAGAGCCGTGCCTAAGGGGACCGGCCGATCTACCTGCAAACATGCGCCCGAAAGCGAAATATCTTCCAGGTTTGCGACGCCACGGCGGCTGCGTCCGTTCGGATCTTTCCATTGAATATCGACCAGATCCGCGCACAGCATTCGGGGCTCAACTCGGCGATCCAACATAGTCTACTGTTGCTATCGGACAGGCGCTGGCGGTCAATTAGCGTCCCAGCCTGAAAAATCGCCCTAACACGCCTTAAGGCGACTTCCTACAGCCTTGTCGATTGGTACCATGTCTTGACGGGATTTGGCAAATGAAGGCAGAACTGGCAGAAGAAGCATCGTATCTGCGCAGACGGCTCGGATTTCAAGGTGCTGGCTGGATTCGGTCGCTGCCACTCTACGTTCTTGTGATCGGCGTCTTCGGAGTTGTGCTTCCGTGGCAAAAGGGTAGGGATTTTCTCGATTCCGTGATACTGGGAGCGTATGCCTGCCTGGGCGTCGTATTCGCCGCTCCCGTCGCCGCAGCCGAGTTCGAGAGATTCCCAGACGTCCAGAAAGCGCTGGCGCGTGTGGTGATTTCCGTCTTTTACGGCGAGCTGGTAGCCGCCGCAATGCTGATCCTGGGAATAGCCACCGTCTATGTATCGCGCGGGGGCAGGATCGTGGTGGGGCCGGATTTCCGCTCTCTTGCGGAATGCGCAGCGCTCGGGTTTACGCTCTCCTCGGCAGTAAGCACCGCTGCCGTTTGGCTATCTCTTAAAATCTCACCTCGCGCGGCTAAGATTGTGGTCCGGCTGGTGTTCCTCGCTTTGCTGGCGGCCTTCTACCTGCGTTCGGGCTGGCTTCCCGCCGTGGCCATGAGCGGCGCGGGAATCGCCCTACTGGTTTCGATCCTGCTTTTGATGGCCCTGTGTTCTACTTTAGCCTCCAGGAGCCCCGGAACTTGACGGACATAGCTCTGCCCGACAAGCAAGGAATACTCCTCCGTGTGGGCCTGTATATCCTCATCGCCTGTATCGGCTTGCTGATTTTTCCGGTTATGTTGCCACTAGGCGGAATCCTGATTACCTCGACTCTCTCCGCGTTTGCTGCCGCCGCCGTGGCTAACGCAGTGGTAGTTAGGATTTATGAGCGCGGTCGGCTGGCGGACGTCGGATTGGGCGGGAGCCCGACGTCGGGGCGCGAGTTTCTGACGGGGACCGCGACAGGAATAGTGGCCGTTGTGTGCGTGGTAGTGGTCCCGCTGGCGCTGGGAATGGCGAATTTCCAGCGAGTGCCGGCGGGGGTGGAGCATCCCTCGGCCGCCTTCGCGTTCGACAGTCTGGCTATTTTCTTTGGAGCGATGGGGGAGGAGTTGCTGTTTCGAGGATATGCGTTCCAGTTGTTAGTCCGGGCGGTAGGACCGTTCACCACCATCTTGCCTACCAGCGTGATCTTCGGTCTGATGCATTCCAATAACCCCGACGCAAACGCCCTGGGAATTATCAACACGGTGGCGTGGGGAATCCTGTTGGGGTACGCGGTGTGGCGTAGCGGAGCGCTATGGCTTCCAATCGGACTACATTTCGGTTGGAATGTAACTCTTCCACTGCTCGGAAGTAACTTGAGCGGGTTTACAATGGGGGTGACCGGGTACACCCTGAAGTGGAACGTGGGGGTACTTTGGAGCGGCGGCGGCTATGGCGTGGAAGGCAGCGTGCTTACCACTTTCGTCGTGGTGGCGCTTTTTTTTGTGCTGCGCAGGCTGATCCCGCAGTCGGAAGTGATGGAACGAAGTTTTTGAGAACGACGAAATGGCTGCTTCGCGCATACCTCCGGGAGCCTTTCTCGCTTTCATAGCGGTGGCGTTCCCTGCCACAACGCTGCACGCCGATACCAAGAAACTTAGTCAGGACCAACGCGTGGAGCTGGTGCGCGGACTCGCTTCGGAATACGCTACGGCCAAGATCATCCTGCCCAACTCACGCAAAGCCTTGCCGTTTGAGGAGAATGGAACCTGGGACAAGAAAAAATGGGAGGATGCCGTCCGCAAGGACGGTCCCGCGGCGCGCGCGGGGGACATGGTGCAGGTCACCAAGGTTGACGTGGACGATGATGCCGTCACACTCCAATTGAATAACGGCCTTAAGGCAAAAGGTTCCTGGCGGGATAGAGTGCAGATCAGCATGGGGGGCGTGACGCCTGGACAGAACAACCCGCAGGGAAATCAGCCTCACAACGGTACGGCCATCGTGATTCGGTTCAAGGATTCCATTGGCGACCTAACGTCGGCCCAACTAAAGAAGATGCTCGCGCCGGTCCTGGATTTCGAGAAGCACAGCGCTTCGGAAAACTATATCGACACGCTGCCGCCGGAGATCCAGCAGGCCATCAAGGAAAAGAAAGCGATGGAAGGGATGGATCAGGAAGCCGTCATCATGGCCCTGGGGCGTCCGCTGCGCAAAACTCGCGAGACTAAGGATGACGTGGAACAGGAGACGTGGCAGTTCGGCGAACCGCCGGGACGCGTAACCTTCGTAACGTTTGCCGGCACAAAAGTAATCCGCGTGCGCGATACCTACGCGCAAATGGGTGGCAGCGTAGCTCAGATCCCCAGTCCTGATCATTGAGCCCGGCCTCGACGCTGCCGAAACACATTAAAAGGAAACAAAAACGAATAGTTTGGTAATATGAGCACCACTTTATGAGCGCCACCACTCTTGCAACTCTGCCTGCCAGCATTGAACGAGATCTCCTGGGCGATTTTGTCCATGTGGTCGAAGCGGCAGCCATCGCATCCACCCGCACTATGGGACAGGGTGACGCCAAAGCGGCCGATCACGCTGCTGTTCACGCCATGCGCCAGGCGTTCGAAGCCATCCATATGGCGGGAAACATCGTAATCGGCGAGGGTGAGCGCGACAAGGCTCCCATGTTGTATATCGGGGAGGCGGTGGGCGCGAAGGCTCCCGACGGAGTGCAGTATCCGCGCGTCGATATTGCAGTGGATCCTCTTGAAGGCACGAATCTGTGCGCCCAGGGCACCCCGAATTCGATGTGCGTACTGGCGGCCGCCGAGCCGGGAGGGCTGCTGCATGCCCCCGATTGCTACATGCAGAAAATCATCGCCGGTCCCGCCTGCCGCGATGCACTGGATATCGATGCTCCGGTGAAATACAACCTGAAAGCCATCGCGCATTGCCTGGATCGTCAAGTCAAGGACTTGGTGATCATGGTGCTCGACCGTCCGCGGCACGAGGAGCTGATCGCGCAGATCCGGGCGGCGGGTGCGCGGATTCGGCTGATTCCGGACGGCGATCTTTCCGCTGGTATCGCTGCTGCGGTACGCGGCGCGGGCGTGCACGCTGTCATGGGCACAGGCGGGGCGCCGGAGGGCGTGCTGACGGCTGCCGCGCTGCGCTGCTTGTCAGGCGAAATGGTGGCCCGGCTGGAAATCAACACCAAAGAACTCGAAGAACGGGTGGAACGCATGGGCATTAGCGATCCCAAACGAATTTACACGGCCCGCGACCTGGCTCCCGGCGACCAGATTATCTTCGCCGCCTGCGGTGTCACTGATGGCGCTCTGCTGCATGGTGTGCGGTTCTTCGGCGACGGCTGCCGGACCCACACTCTGGCCATGACCTATGCTTCTCGGCAAGTGCGCTTCATCGATACCGTGCATATGTTCCGCGAACCTGGAAATCGTGGCGTAAGATTGTACTAGTCCCCGCGGTCCAAACATTAGGACACCGGTACCAGGACCGGATAGTCGCCCGTACACTGTACCTTTCCCGCTTGAATTCCCAAACTAAGCTGTGATGGAGCGTTCGGACTTTGGCCATTGGTCTGCCACGGAGGTTGCGCGCCTGTTGGCGTTGCTGGAGGCTCAGCTTCGCTACTATCGCGAAATTGCAGCTGCGCTTCCGATTCCAGCAGCGGTGGTCTCGAAAGATCGCGCTATCCTCTGGAGCAATAAAGCGTTCCGGCAGCGCTTAGGGACAAAAGTGCCGGACCGAGGAGGATTCACCGAAATCCCCGTGCAGGCATGGCATGACGAGGACGAAACGGAAACGTTACTGGTTCTTGAACCGCTCCCCCAAGCTTCCGTCGTGTCCAGCGGTGTGCCCGTCGACCTGCCGGCGATCGTCTGGCAGGCTGATGCCACGACCCTCGCGTTTCGATCGGTCGAAGGCGATGCAGAAGCCACCATGGGATATCCTGCATCCTACTGGCTCAATCACCGGGAGTTTTTCGAAGAGCGCATTCATCCCGACGACCGCGCGTCGACCATGGCGCTGTACCGGAGTGTAATTGAGACAGGCGGCGAAGCCAGCGCGGAATATCGAACTGCGTCGGGATCGGTGTGGTGCCGCGAGACCATTCGCATCGCGGGAACGACGATAGCCGGCGTGATCACCGACATTACGGCGCGCAAAAGTATGGAGCGGCAACTGCTCTCCGCTGGACGCTTCGAGGCGTTGTACGGATTTGCGGGCCGGCTGGCGCACGATCTGAACAATCCCCTGATGATTGTGACCGGCTATGCCGAGGAACTGATGCAGGCGCTAAAGCCCAACGATCCACTTCGTCAGGACGCCAGCGAGATTCTGGGCGCTGCGCGGCGCATCGGTGGCATCGCGGCGCAACTGACCGAATTCGCCCGCCGGCAAGGCAAACCAGCTACCAGAGTGAATATCGGGGAGGCGATCTCTAAACTGCGGTCGAGACTCGCCGCGGAGGCAGGAGAGGGCGTCACCGTGGAATTGCAGAGCCATCCCGAGCCCGTCGTTGTCATGGCGGATGAGGGCCAGTTGGGTGAAGTGCTCGCCGCGGTCGTCGCTGGAACGCGAAGGGGTACGCCACGCAAACGCGCTCGCGTCGTAATCGCCTGGGACGTTCAGACTGTCACGGAGCGTCTGTCGCCGACGGCTCTGGCCGCTGGACACTACGCTCGCATCACGATCAGCGCCGACGGCGATGGATTGGACGCCGAGCAGGCTGCGGACGTGTTCGATCCCGTACTCAGCAAGATCAGCGATCCGGCGGCCGCGGCTTTGGCTCTACCGCGCGCCTACAGTTTGGTTCACGAGTGGGCAGGCGACATCGCGTTCGCGACGGAACCCGGGCAAGGCTCGACGTTCACGATCTATTTGCCGCATGTGCAGACGGAAGGTGCGCCGGATAGGATTCCTGCGACGCGAACCGAGCCACAGCGCGGGGAACCCGCTAGGATTCTGGTGGTCGACGACGAAACCGGGATTCGCGAACTGATCCGAAAAATCCTGCAACGCGAGCGCTATCGCGTGTTAGAAGCCGGCACCGCTGAGGAGGCTTTGAGCATCGCACAAAGGCAATCGATCGATCTCCTGATCACCGACGTAATGCTGCCCGGAATCCATGGGCCGGAACTCGCGCGCAGGATGCAGCAGGCCGCGCCCCGCCTCAAGACCCTATTTATTTCCGGGTTTACAGGAGAAGAAGAGGTCCCATCGGGTGGGCGTTTTTTGGCGAAACCATTTACGCTGGGGACACTTCTTCAGAAGGTGCGCGAGGCGCTCGAATAAATGAGAGGCGACTAGATCGCCTGTCCTACTGGCGTTCGGGCAGGTAAATTTCGATCCACTGACCTCCCCTGGTCCAACGCAACACCGGAACAAAACCGAGCTGAGCGCGGATCTCTTCGGCAGTCGCGTTGACATTCGGATTCAGGAACGCCCGCACTACTGAGCGAACCGGCTCGAAGTCCAGCAGACGCCCTTCTACCGACCATTCCGCCGAGTACAGCACCAGGACGTCAAAATCCTTGGGATTCAATTGGGTCAAGTCAGTCAGGCGCACCCCGGTCATGCGTTTTACCACGTTGAGAGGCCGCTGGACGTAGCCGAACTCGGGTCTTTTCAGTGCATCGAAAAAGGGCCATGCCGTCGCGATCCGCTGATCGGCCATGTGATCTTCCAGATATTCAGCCGCTTGCTGTTCCAAGCGAACGAAATCCACCATGGCGAGATTATCCTCGTAGGCGTAGAGCACCGGCGAGTTCCAGAACCATCCGACGATGAACAGCGTCACCATAGCGGCCTGGACCCACAAACGTATGGGCCGCGACCAGACCGAAGCGGCCACCGCGAATGCGGCGTATAGAATCGGCAAGACAGGCAGCATGTAGCGATCCAGCACCGCGCCTCCGAGCACAGTCACCAGGGTCGCCTGCGCCAGCGCCACCCAGCCCGCGATGGTCCATTCCTTCCCACGCAGCAGACGCCAGCCACTAATCAAGGCCGCGGTACCCAAAAAGTGGCCATCGCCTAAGAACAGCAAGTAGATGCG
>JAICXC010000093.1 GCA_025980665.1 Bryobacteraceae bacterium | reverse complement strand
GTAACCCGAGCTTGTTTTTGATATTCTCTCGATGGAAAGCCACAGTCTTGGCAGATATCTGCAAGAGATATCCCGTTTCCTTGTTGCTGTGGCCTTGCGCAACCAATTGCAGGATTTCGCACTCACGCGCAGTCAGGCTTTTGGAATTCACGGCCTGCTTGCCGAGCGGATCGCGAAACTGTTCGAGGCTCCCCCCGCCAACACCTGGCGTTATGTAGACCCGACCCTTCATCACCTTATCAACCGCGTCAAGGATCTCCTCTCTGACTGAGGACTTGAGAACGAATCCGGTAGCGCCTACGTTAAATGCTGCTTGCAGATATGCCGGACTGGAGTGCATCGTAACGAATAAGAACTTGATTCCAGGTAGCTTCTTCCTGATTTGGCCGGCGGCCTTGATGCCGTTCAACAGCGGCATAGTGACATCGAGAATGATCAGATCAGGCTTCCTTTCGAGCGCGACATCGACAAGAGAGAGCCCATCCGCAACTGTACCGACTATGTCGTAATGCGGACCAAGGATGGTCCGGAAACCCTCCAGAATCAACGCGTGATCATCAGCCAGAAGAATACGACTATGTTTCATACGCTAGAGGTGAGCGGGACCACGAGGTCAATTCTAGTACCTTTCCCCGGCCCTGTCTTGATCGATAATTTCCCGTTCACAATCCGCGCACGTTCCTTCATGCTGATCATCCCGAGTCCACCCTTGCCTTCGGCCGCTTCAACGCAAAATCCTACTCCATCGTCCTTGATCGACAATGCTACGCTGCCGTGCTCCTCGATGAGGGCGACGGAGGCTCGTGTCGCCTTGGAGTGTTTGACCATATTATTCAGGGCCTCCTGGCAGACGCGATATAAACACGAGGCGGCTTCCAGTGGAAATTGCTCTGAGACGTCTTTAGTAACAACCTTAATGGTGATATGGTGACGTTTCGACACTTCATCGCAAAGCGCCTGCAAGGCAGCGTTTAGTCCAAGGTCGTCTAGCTCAGATGGATGTAACCGATAGGCAATATGACGGACTTCCTCTGACATCCTTACGACTCGAGCTTGAATTTTAAGAAGGTGACTATGGGCGACGTCGGAAGGGGACGTCTGGGCGGCTAGATCCCCAACGTCAAATGCCAGCGAGGCGAGCTGCTGACACAGGGTGTCATGGAGCTCACGCGAAACGCGCCGCCGCTCTTTTTCCTGGGCCCGCAGCAAACTGGCTGCTAGAGCACTAATTTTCTGCCGGCTCGTTTCAGCGATCTGTTCGAGCATTTTTCTATGAGTGATGTCAGTTACGAAAGCAGCGGCAAGCTTACCCTCGAGGGTGTCGACGTAACCCAGAGTGATCTCAATTAGGACTTGCGTGCCATCCTTACGGCGGCCCTCGATCTCGCGGGTGATCCCAACCGGTCCATCACGCGGACAAAAGAAATCCTTGCGGAGTCCTGCGTCCTTATCTTTAAAGTCTTCTGCGATAAGCATCTCGATCGGCTGTCCAAGCAATTCGCTGAGACTGTAGCCGAACACTTTTTCCGTAATCGCGTTCGCGTGCGTAATTTTCCCATCGCCGCTCACAGCAAGTATCGCCTGCGGCGACGACTCGATCAGAGCATGGAGTGTGGAGGCGCTATGGCGAAGCATTACGTTGACCTCTTCCGCAAATGACGAAATGCTTGTTTCCGCAGCGCTTGAAAATATTCCGGATTTCTTAAAAAGGGGGTGACATGAATGAAGATGTCGTTCGCAAGCGCTTCAGCTTCGACGTGGTTTCGTTCAACTGCAACTCCGTCCACCACTTCACGGATTGGCATCAGAGTGTTCCGTGAGAGAATCCTGGCCAGCGCGCTCTGATGAGTTGGTTCCAGGTGTTGGATCAGCACGAAGCCGACACCAGTATCGTCAGGCAAGGCCTTGAGTAATGCGGTGAAAGCGTCCGGCCCTCTGCCGGAAGCGCCAACCATTGCCATGGGGAATGGAATGTCCCGCGGGGCGTTTAGGACTTCGGGAGCGCAAGATTTTTCCCGGCGTGTGCGGCGCAACTGGCGACGCGTCTTCTCGGATTTCGGCCGTGCCGGCGAAGTGGCCATCGGTGTCGGAGTTGATTGTAAAGGTTACACAATGGTTATATTTTTGCTTCGGGAGCGCAAGGCCCCGTTTGCGTGATAGGAAACGTTTCCAAAGACTGAACGCCCAAGGCCATTAGACGATTTCAGACGTCGAGCATCTACTAAACAGCGATGGCGATTACAAGCGATACTGGTTTCCGTAGCTGGACACCGCAAGAGCATAAAAGTCACCGGCCACTCTCGGTTGTACGACTCTTGAAGCTGCTGGGGTCGGACTTCATCGTTAGTTTTCGTTCAATGCCCGAATCGCTCGATTCACGTGACACAATCTGACTATCGGCGGGAATCGAAAAGTAGAAAGTCGACCCTCTGCCTGGTTGTGATTCCACCCAGATCTGGCCGTTGTGACGTTGTACGATCATCTTGCATGCTGCCAGACCAACTCCGCTGCCCTCGTACTTCGACGCGCTATGGAGGCGCTGAAACATATCGAATATCCGGATGTGGTAGCGGGAGTCAATGCCGATGCCGTTGTCCTCAATCGAAAACACCCAAGCGTCTTTTCGAGACGATGCCGAAATGCGAATCTCCGGGGTGTTGTCCCCTCGGTACTTGATTGCGTTACCGATAAGGTTCTCGAACAATCTCAGGATTTGGTCTGGATTACCGTACACCGTAGGCAACGTGTCTATGCAGATTTTAGCTCCGGTCGCTTCGATTGCCGGTTCGAGATCCCGAAGCGCGAGTTGAACTGCGGCAAGTGTCTCAACCTGGACGTGCGCCACGTCCGCCCTTTTGTTGATTTCGGCTAATTCCAGCATGCCTTGAATCAGTAGCTTCATTCGCTCGACGCTACTGAAAACGAAATCGAACATGTGAACTGATTCATCGTCCAGATTGCCTTGAATGCGGTCCTTTAACAAACGAGTGAAGGTTGCGATTGCGCGAAGCGGAGCCTGAAGATCGTGCGCAAGGGCATAAGCGGAATGTTGAAGCTCCTCGTTTACGCTGGTCAAGTCGTCGATTAACGCTCGGAAGTCTTGCTCATTTCCCCGTGATCCGCGTACAGCAGACTTGATTGGTTTTTCCGGCATCACGACCTCTTTCTGCTAGGTAGCGGCGGGTTTCCGGAATCGATCGCTGGTCCGGGCCGCAGTTATTTGAAGCCGCGCTCCTCCAAAGACGCGGATACGCTGTCAACATCGATTCCACCCGGCGTGTAGATCCCTCTGAACGGTTTCTTTCCAGCGAACTCACAGAAGCGGATGCTACCGTCATCCCCCGCACCCTATCAGCCACGTCGGAGCCATTCATGCCATTAGCGCCCCTCGACGGTATCCGTCCGCTTTCCGCTTCGCGGTCAATAATCCGCTGCCTGCAAAGCAGACAAACGTCGTACACCGCGTCTCTGCCGATCCACACGGTGATCCATCGGTGGCAGCAGACTTTCTGCTGTACTAAGCGAATTATCACAGCCATCACAATTCCCTTCTTGATTCTTTTTGGTCAGAGTACGACCGATAGAGCGACACCCGGATCGGTGGGCTGACGCGCTCTCGGCCGCCCGGGACGTACCCGTGTCTCGCTTTTCCCTCCTCACGAATAGAATGTTAACCAATTCGAGTACAATGCTAACCAATTCGTATTTTCCAAATAACTGGACAAAGAACCTGGGTTTGTACACCCACCGTTTAGTCGGCAATCGACGTCCAGACGATTGGCCCAGTTGCCGAGAGCATTACTTAGCAATCTGTTCGCAGAACCGAGCTCGCGCTAAACTACCTTGCTTGACGAGGTGGATACTTATTTAGCATCAGCCGCCATTCTGCCGTCTCGGCAGATGCCGTGCGTCCGACTGGGCCCGCCGCCACACCAGCTTTCGCCCCCCAATGTGAATTTGCTTTGCCAACGGATGCTCCCCAATCCGTATGGTGGGCCAGGTTACGGCAAAATATGAATCCCCGGCCGTACTTTGCCCCAGCTCCGAAGGCAACTTTCTTGACACCCGGCACGACCACTACGCACTAGGCCTTATCCAGCAGGTCTTTGGGTATACCTTTGTCGGACGCACTCAGGATTTCATCGGGCGCGATGGTCGCGGTTTTCGGTGCGGCGGGTTGTCATACGTCCTGGACGAAAACTAATTTGGACGACCAAACGGACACCTTGGGTATAGGCGAGCGGAAGCCGAGCGGAAGAGATTTTCAGGCTGGTTGTGGCGTCCGTTTTTGGGCCAAAAGGGTAGAATTGAGAGAAGCAGAGACTTTGGAGACTTGTTGTAGAAGTGCCAATGCTCTCTGGAATCAGCAAATAGCTGATTTTGCAGGCCACGCGGGAGTAATTCAGCGGGAGATTGCCCCCGTTCTGAACCCCTCGATATCAAAACCATCGCGATTCAACCAATAATTACCAGGAGACTCGTCCGCGATCGGACTACGATTAATTCAGGTCCTCAAACATCCCCCAGATCGAGAACTTACCCAGCACTTCGTCTAGTTCTTCTAAGACCGGAACCCAGGCATTCTATAATCTCTCGGAAGGCCACACCCCTCATGAACACCGATGGACCATCCCGAGGATCTTATCAGTACATCACCAACAATTCACCAAAGCTGGGTGGCAATCCTACCCCTTTGAGCCGTCCATCGGTGTAGACGACTGCGGGTTCCGATACGGCGACCGAGTTAGCCGAACAGAAGGAGAAACATCATGCGAGTCCAAGATATTATGACGAAAGACGTTTCGTCCTGTAACCCCGAAACGAACGCTGCCGCTGCCACGGAGATCATGTGGAACCGAAACTGCGGTGTACTTCCGATCGTCGAAGACGACAGGGGTGTGATTGGGGTAGTCACCGACCGCGACTTATTGATCGCGTTGGGAACGAGCAACCGAAATGCTGCTGATCTACGGGTGGGAGAGGTCATGAGCAAAGACCTCTCGATGTGCGCGCCGGGCGACAATGTCCGCGACGCGCTGAAAACCATGGCTCAGCAGCGCTTGCACCGCTTACCGGTGGTCGATAAAAATGGCGCGTTGAAGGGAATTCTTTCGCTGGGTGACATTGCGCTCCAGGCGGATTCCGACGACCTCTCTGAGGACCTGCTCACGACGATGAAGGCCATCTGTAATCACCAAAATCAGCGAGTCCTTGCAGCTGCCTAGCAAGATCCTGGGCGCATGAATCCCGTGACGCGACACATAGAACTGGGCGCAAGCGGACACGCGGCGAACGCCGGGGGGTATGAAGTATACCCGCTGGCGAAGTTGAATTCTCGACGGCCGAGTTGGGCCGACGACCCTCGCGCCCCCCAAACCACTCGGAGGAAAACCGGGCCTTGATGCCCTGGCGCGGGAACTTGCTACCTCACCAGTAAGTTATGTTGCAGAATCTTGCTGAAACCGCCTTGGTTCTGTGCCACGCACAGTCGGCAGGAATTAGTCTTTTAGATGAAAGCCGAAAGAGCTTCGAGTGGAAGGCCATCGCAGTGCGGTAGGCCGCTCACTTAGGGGGCGGAACACCACGCGCTTTTGGCCCGTGCGGCACTGTTTTAGATCGCGACGCCGCGGCGGTTTCACACCCCGAGCGTCATTTCAGTGACTTGGCTGACGTAGCTCCTTGCGCATCGGAGCACAATGAAGCCACGAGTACTGATCTTCGTTGATAGCCCGGGGTACCCGGCGATCTATTCACGCCTCGCTACCGCATGAGTACTCGATTCAAGAGGCCGCTACGGCGACGGGCCTTTCCAGTTCGTTCTTGCGCCGCGTATTAGGATGCACTTCCCATCTTCGTTTGACGTTCTTGGCGTTCCAGGTGAGCTGGGCGAGGCCCAGAACAGGCTTCTTCGTCTTTGAGAGCCGGTCGAAATGATCCTGCGCGGCCTCAACAGTAAGGGTTTGCACGGGGGCCTGGTCCTCCCAATGGGGTGGACCATCATAATGCGAATGAATCGGTGTTTAGGGGCGAGCCTCAAACTTTGCGGTGCCAGGCCTGGGATCTGCTTACAGATGGCTTACTGAAGACGTTTGCTTTTCACGGGGACTATCACGGAACCCCAATGTTTAATGGTGGGCGCGGCAGGACTCGAACCTGCGACCTCCTGCGTGTGAAGCAGGCGCTCTAACCAACTGAGCTACGCGCCCGGCGTTGCGCCAACTTTCCATTGTAATGCACACCGTCGGCATACGCGGAACCCAAACCGCCTCAGCCTATAATGGGTCCATGTCGAAAACGACGTCGGAACCGACGCCGAATCCGCCCCCAACCTTCGAGGCGGGTCTTCAGGAGCTGGAAAGCATCGTTAAGGAAATGGAAACCGGCGAGCTCCCGCTCGAACGCGCCATCGCCCTGTTCGAGCAAGGCATGAAGCTCAGCGACGCCTGCCGCAAGCAACTGGAAGAAGCCGAAACGCGTGTGGAAATCCTGACCCGCCGCGCGGGCGAAATCCAGCCCCAGCCGTTCAAGAATAACGAAAAAGCATGACGCTCCCGGAATACCTCGCACACCAGCAGAAGCGCGTGGATGCGGCGCTCGACCGCTGGGTCCCCGCCGAATCCGAAGACCCGTCTATCATTCATCGCGCCATGCGCTATAGCTTGTTCGCGGGAGGGAAACGCATTCGTCCACTCCTCGCCATCGCCTCCGCCGAAGCAGTCTCCGATGAGCCTGAAGGAATCGAAAACGCCGCATGCGCGCTGGAACTGATCCACACCTATTCTTTGATTCACGACGACCTCCCTGCCCTGGATAATGACGATCTTCGCCGTGGTCGTCCTACCTGCCACAAAGTTTTTGGCGACGCGATAGCAATCCTGGCGGGCGATGCGCTTCTTACTTTAGCCTTCGAGGTTTTGTCGAAGCTGCCTGATGTGGATGCCGAGCGGCGTGTTCGACTGATCACTGAACTCGCGACCGCATCCGGCACCGTCGGCGGGATGATTGGCGGACAGGTGAATGATCTCGAAGGCGAGGGCAAGGAGCCCACCGCGGAGCTGCTCGAATCCATTCACCACGCCAAGACCGGGGCGCTGCTGCGCGCCAGCGTCCGCATGGGCGCAATCTTTGGCGGCGCCGACGATACTCAACTCGCCGCACTGACCTGTTTCGGCGAGCATATCGGCCTCGCGTTCCAGATCGTGGATGATGTGCTCGACGTCGAGCAACCCTCCGAGGCGCTGGGGAAAACCGCCGGCAAAGACGCCCAGCAGCAGAAAATTACCTTTCCCGCAGTTTACGGCTTGGAGCGTTCGCGCGCCATGGCCGAACGGGAACGTCTGGCCGCGCACGCTGCGTTGCGCGCCTTCGGCAACCGGGCTGAACGACTGTTGCAGCTGGCCGACCTGGTGGTCCAGCGTACCGCATGAAAGTACGTGTGGACCAGTTGCTTGTAGAACGCGGCCTGGCCGAATCACGCGAAAAAGCTCGCGCGCTCATCATTGCTGGCGACGTCCTCATTGATGGACAAAAGAGTGATAAACCCGGACGCTCGGTCGCGAGCGACAGCCAGGTGAGCGTCACCGCGCGGCTTCCGTATGTTAGCCGGGGCGGCGTCAAACTGGCCGCTGCGCTGGATCATTTCTCTATCGATGTCGGAGGCCACATTTGCCTGGACGTCGGCAGCTCCACCGGCGGTTTCACCGATTGTCTGCTGCAGCGCGGTGCTGCGCGCGTGTGGGCCATCGACGTGGGCCATGGCCAGCTCGATTGGAAGCTGCGCAACGATCCACGTGTAGTCGTTCGCGAAGGAGTCAACGCACGCTATCTCGCGCCTGAGGATTTTTCGGATAAGTTCGATATCGCGGTCTGCGACGCCAGCTTCATCTCGGCCACCCTTCTTATACCCGCCATCGCTCCGCTGTTAACCCAACAGGGGCAGATGATCATCCTGGTCAAGCCGCAATTTGAAGTCGGCAAAGGCGAAGTTGGCAAAGGCGGCATTGTGCGCGATCCCGAGCAGCATCGAGGGGCCTGCGCTCGTGTGCAGGCATGCGTCGAGGCCCTTGGATTCCGAGCCTCTATTATCGAAAGCCCCATCACGGGTGCCGAAGGGAACCGGGAGTTCCTCCTTTATGCCCAGGGCTCTTTATGAAAAGTCCAGCCGCCAACCCACGCGTTAAATCGATCGGTCTCATCGCAAAGCCGCGCAGCGACCGCGGCGCGACCCTGGTGCCGGAACTGATCGCGTGGCTCGAAGCCCGCGGAATCACCGTCTATCTTGACGAGGGAGCGGCGGGATACGCGGGACGCTCCCCTGCCCTCTCGCGCGACCAAGTGGCAGTCGAATCGCAACTGTTGGTGGTGTTAGGCGGAGACGGGACGCTGCTTTCGGCCGCCCGCGCGTCGCTAGTTCACGATGGAGAACGAGATCTCCCACTGTTCGCCGTGAACCTGGGCGGCCTCGGCTTCCTCACTGCGATCAAAATCGACGAGCTCTATCCGCAGCTCGAGCGCGCCCTCGATGGCGATTTCCGCGTGGCCCGCCGGCGCATGCTTCACATCGAGCTATGGCGAGGCGAACAACGGATTGCCTCACACGAAGCCTTGAATGACGTCGTGCTCACCAAAGCAGAAATCGCTCGCATGATCGACCTGGAAGTCCAGGTCGATAATCACTTCGTGTGCGTGTACAAGGCCGACGGCCTGATTGTCGCCACGCCTACGGGTTCTACCGCGTACTCGCTTTCGGCAGGCGGACCCATTATGTTCCCCTCAGTAGCCGCCACCGCCATCACTCCAATCTGTCCGCACACGCTCACCAATCGTCCCGTCATCGTGCCCGATGAGAGCGAGATTCAGGTGATCGTGCTTTATAACTCGCCCACGTACATGACTATCGACGGCCAGGTCGGCGAGATCCTCGAATCCGGCGATCGGATCATCTGCCGCCGCTCAGAGCACTGCATCAGCCTGGTGAGGCCGCCCGACATGATGTTTTTCGACGTGCTGCGGGAAAAGTTGAAGTGGGGAGAACGTTGAAAAGGCCGTCGCTCACCGTTTGGATCCTGATCGCGCTGGTGGCTGGGATCGTCTTTGGCGCGACGTTTCCAGGACCCGCGAAAGAGTTCGGCCTGCTCGGAACTATCTTCCTCCGCTTGATCAAGTCGATCATCGCTCCGCTGATATTTGCAACGCTCGTGGTCGGCATTGCCGGGGCCGGCAGCATCAAGACCATGGGCCGCATCGGCGGCAAGGCGATCCTGTACTTCGAGATCATCACCACGCTGGCGCTGGTGATCGGATTGGGCGCGGCGAATCTGGTTCGCCCGGGCGAGGGTGTCGCGCTTCAGCCTGGCGCGAGCGCTGGCGTCGCTACCACCGGGGCCGGGCTGCAGCAAACCGTCGAGCACATCTTTCCAACCAGCATCATTGATGCCATGGCGCGCGGCGAAGTGCTCCAGATAGTCGTGTTTTCGTTTCTCTTCGGAACGGCCTGCGCGGCTATACCCGCAAAATCGCGAGCCGTGGTCGACTTTTGCCAGGCCCTTTCCGACGTGATGTTCCGCTACACCAACTACGTGATGCTATTCGCGCCGCTCGGAGTGTTCGGAGCCATGGCTGCAACGATCGGCGACAAAGGTCTGGGGGTATTACTGAATCTTGGCAAGCTGGTGCTGACGCTGTACGCGACGCAGATGTTTTTCATCGTGGTGGTGCTAGGCACGGTCACCGCGATCGCCCGGATCCCATTGCTCCGCTTCATCCGCTGGGTGCGGGAGCCATTCCTGATTGCCTACTCGACAGCCTCGAGCGAAGCCGCCCTGCCCCTGGCGCTCGAAAACATGCAATGCTTCGGCGTGCCTAAGCACATAGCGGCGTTCGTGCTGCCCACAGGTTACAGCTTCAATCTGGATGGCTCGACACTATACCTCTCGCTGGCGTCCATGTTTGTCGCGCAGGCCGCGGGTATCCATCTCTCGTTGGGAACCCAGATCACGATGATGCTGACGCTGATGCTTACGAGCAAAGGCGTCGCCGCCGTTCCGCGCGCATCCCTGGTGATTCTCGCTGGAACGCTGGCCACATTCAACCTGCCGCTGGAGGGCGTCGCGCTACTGCTCGGGGTCGACGCGCTGATGGATATGGCGCGAACATCGGTAAATCTTCTCGGCAACTGCCTGGCGACTGCGGTAGTCGCGCGATGGGAAGGAGTTACCTTTCCCGCCAGCGATGCGGAACCAGTTATCGCCGCGACTACAACAGTCTGAAGTTGACCTCGATCGCTACGGCGACATCCACGGGTTGGCCGTCTTTGGATCCGGCCTTAAACAACCATTGGCTCACGGCGGCAACGGCGTTCGCATCCAGCCCTGGATCCAGGGACTGAGTCACGTTTATATCGTCAGCTCGGCCCTGGGAATTCACCACCAGGCTAAGCTTTACCGTCCCCTGGATCTTGCCTTCCTTAGCCTCCGGCGTGTAACTTGGTTCCACTCTGTAAGTCACGGACGGAGAGGCCACTCCCTCTTCGCCCACATGATAGACGTTCCGATCTTGAAACGCGCCGAGCGGAACTAGCAGAGCTACGGCGACGAGCACCACTCCGATTCGCGCTCCGAGGCTTGTACCGGTTCGCGTGCGGGTGGTATCCAAAATTGCCGCGATGCGCGAAGTCAAGGCGGGTTTCCGGACCATCGCGACGCCTGGGATCGTTGACGGTCCCGACAACTGCCGCGCTACGGCGATCAAACGATCGGCATAATCGGAAGCGTGGACGCCTGTCGCGAGCGTTGCATCGTCGGCGGCGTGCTCGGCTTCCTGACGCATTTGGGCCGCAGCAAGCCACACTAGCGGATGAAACCAGAACACTGCAGTCATCACCTGGGCGAACCCTTGCCACAGCCAGTCGCGCCGCTGGATATGCGCACGTTCATGGCGGATGACCACGTCGCGCTGCTCGACAGGCCAATCCTCAACGTAGGCCGGGAACAGGATGACGGGCCGGATGGCGCCCCAGGTCATCGGGGTACTGATGGCATCGCTCACACGAAAACCGTTTGCTTGTCGCGACCGCCGAGTGATGCGATGCAATCGGAAGATGCCCGCGCCCCAGCGCAGAAGCAGTAACGCCGCGATCACGCTCCACAGCATGGGTAGAACGAATACGGAACGCGCGGAAACCCTCGCGGTTCCGATGCCCGCGGCACTCGTATCGACTACAATCCGCAAGGTCTGCGGAGGAGCAATCGGGATCAGCAATACGGCGAACCCCACTAAAGCCGCCAGCCAGATGCGATGCCTCAGATCGGCCGAACGCTGGCGCAGCAGAGATGTAGCAATCCAGGCGGCGCCAAGAACAAATGTTCCCTTTAACGCTGCGGTCAGGATGAGATTAGTCATGGCTTTTCTCCTTGCGGGCTTTGTCTTGGCGTGTTCGATCAATGAGCGCTTGCAGTTGATCGAGTTCCTCGGACGACAATTTTGCGGCAGATCCGTCTACCAGGGCGGCGGCAGCCTCCGCGGCAGATCCGTCAAAAAAGGTGGCGAGCATATGTTTGAGCGCGCTGGCGCGAGCCTTCTGCCGCGAAACTTTCGGCAAAAAGACGTAGCGCGGGCCGTCCGATTCGTGCCGGATGTGCCCTTTCTGTTCCAGAATACGCAGCAGCGCGCGCGTAGCGGAATAGCTGGGAGGATCGGGAAGCGCGGCCAGAATCTCGGCCGCCGTTGCCTTGCCCCGGCTATAGAGAATGTCCAGAATCTGGCGTTCACGGCGGCTGAGGCCCCTGACACTCGAATCAGTCATGCTGATTATTTACCAGCAGGGCGAGCGGTCTTGTCACCCGTGAACTGCCGCTAATTCTCACTGGGCCTCTCAACCTGATCGATGACGAGCACCTCGACAGGACCTTTGGTCGATTCGAGTTTCAACCCGAGTTGCTCCTGCAGCGCGGTGAAGATGGAAGGTCCATTTGGATCGGCTGGAGGTAATGCATCCGCGCCAGGAGGCGAAGATGCGCCCCCTTGATCGGCCCACTCCAACTTGAAGTCGAACGAACCCTCGAGCCTCGTGCGATCCAATACAGGACGGCCCAGTTGGTTTGCAAGGGCGGTCGTTAGCATTTCGAGAGTCGCACCGCTGCCTGTTAGCTGGGTCCTCCCGATGCGCAAGCCGCGGAAGTTACCGTTTTCTTGGTGAAACTTAGTTCCGCCCTTGCCGATGACGAGGGCGTAGACCGGCTGTTCTCTAGTTTCGCGACGAAGGTTGAGTTTGAAGCGCTCTGCCAGCAGCGCTTGAAGTTTGGGCCGCATCTGGTCCTGCATGCCTTTGAGCTGCGCTGCTGTGACCTTGCTTGGATCACGAGGCTCTTTTTCCGAATTTGTGGAACCATCCGACTTGGCCATGACATCGAAACGGTCGGAGCTAATCCAGCCAGAGCCGTCCAAGATCTGAAAGGACCGAACCTCGTACGCTAATGTGATCAGGAACTTCAGGGTAGCGCCGGAGACCCGTAAGCCTCCGCCCGGAAGTACCTGAAGAAGCGTGCGGGAGTCATCGCTTGCGCTCGGCTTGACGGAGGCCGCTGCGAATTCCGGTTGGCTGCCTGAACTCGGCTGTTGCGCCCGGCTCGCCGTACACATGAAAAGGCCAAGTGGAACCGCAAACACTATGAACCCTAACCAACGCATGCTAATTATTTAGCATGAGGCCGTACGACTGTCAAGCTAATTTTTTAGCAGGCCCTTAGGCCGCGACGCCCATCTTCTTGGTCCACGGTGTCGCGCCCTTCAGGGCAGCATTGACGGCGTTGATGTTCTTCACGCCCTCGGTCGAAAGCCAATCTTCGAGCGCCTTCACCCCTTTGGTGGCGTAGATCGGCATGCCTTCTTTCCAGGTCGCGCGGCCGCACAGCACGCCCGAAAAATCCGTGCCGGCTTCCTTCGCCATGTTCAGACTTTCAACGAATTGTTCATTGCTGACCCCGGCGCTCAGGTAAATGAACGGCTTGGTTGCGACCTCCGCACCTTGCCGGTAATAAGCGAGAGCCTCGGCGCGTGTGTACGCCTTCTCGCCTTTGTAAACAGCGCTACCTTCAACGAACTCCGCGTTCACCGGGACTTCCACCTTCAGAACATCCACGTTGTACTGCAGCTTCGTGAACTCCTTCATGCTCCCGATCACCACTTGCGGTTTGATCTTGGCGAACTCCAGGCCTTTCTCATTGCCACCCTTGGGATCATAGCCGACAAACTCCAAAAAGAAGGGGATTTGATAGAACTCACATTCCGCGCCGATGCGCTCGATAAAGGCGTGCTTGATGTCGTTGACGCCGGGATCCTCGAACGGCGTGTAGTAAATGAGAATCTTCACCGCATCCGCGCCCCAATCGACGATGCGCTTCACAGAAACGTGCGGCAGCAAGTCCGGCAGCCGTCCTGGCTGGGAATTGTCGTATCCGGTTTCTTCGTAGGCGAGCAGCAAACCTGCGTTGGATGCGCGGGCCTTCGCGGCATCCAGACCGAATTCGGGATCGAGCAGGATCGCTGTGGCATACGGCGTCAGAATTCTGGACACAGCGACTTTGAACTCCGACATCATCTCCGGCGTGACCGCCTTGGCATCGACGCCCTTCGCACTTGCTATCGACTTTTGCAAGCTCCCGCGTTGGTCCATCGCAGCCGCGGCGATGATCCCTTCCTGGTTCGAAAGCGCTTTCATGTGCTTCAACTTGCCGGCTGAAAGAGACATGTTATTTATCTTAACGAGTTTGCCGCTTCAATCGCCGGAAATATGCCTTGGCGCGGCCCACATCGTGCAGGATCTGCGCCTTCAACGCTTCGGGACTTTCGAACTTCCGCTCATCACGCACCCGCCGCAAGAATTCGAGCCGAATCCGTTCCGGCGTTGCTCCATCCAGCGGATCAAGCAGGAATGTCTCGATGGTCAGCTCCTCATTATTTCCGAAGGTCGGCCGGTAGCCTATATTGGTGATCGAGTTCCACTGCCGCGTACTATCGAACTCACTCGTCCGCGTGACGTAGACGCCGCTCGCCGGAATCATTTGGGCTTCGGTGCGAAGGTTCAGGGTAGGAACCGTCTGCTTCGCTCCGATACCTTGTCCGCGCACAATCTCACCGGAAATCGCATACGGCCGCTCCAGTAAACGCCCCGCGATTCCGACGTCACCCGACGCCACTAACTTACGAATCTCGCCGGAGGACACGCGCCTTCCGCGCCATTGAACTGTCTCGAGCAGGCGTACCTCGAAGCCCAGACGCGAACCAAGTTCTCTAAGCGTGTCGGTATCGCCGGCCTGTTTGCAGCCGAACCGGAAGTTCTCGCCCACGATTACGCATTTCGCGCCCAGTCCATCGCGCAGGAATTGGGTCGCGAACTCCTCGGGAGTGAGCTTCGCCAGATCCGGGGTGAACGGCTGTATGAGTATATCTTCAATTCCTTCCCTCTGAATCAGCTCACAGCGTTCTTCGAGTGAGGTCAGCAACCGCGGAGCGCGCTCGGGAGCCACCACGCAAGACGGATGGGGATCGAACATGAGTACCGCAGGCCGAAGACCCGCGCTCGCAGCGGCTTCCAAAGTCGTCCGCAGCAGCCGGCGATGGGCCAGGTGGACGCCGTCGAAGTTACCGATGGTCAGAGCGCAAGGCCTGAAGGCTGTAGCCTGGCTAAGATCGCGCGTGATCACGCGGTTGCCTCCACGTCGATCTCCAAGCTGTCATAAGCCAGCCTGACGTGCGGTGGAAGCGTCGCCTCCGTGCGTTCATGCTGCAGGTCGTGGCACATGTGGGTGAAGAACGCGCGCTTCGGTTGCAGCTCTTCCACCAGTTCCACCGCCCGTTCCAAAGTCGTGTGCGTAGGATGTGGTCGGTGCCGCAGCGCATCCAAAAACATGACATCCAGCCCCCGCAATTGTGCCTTCGATTCCGCTGGGATCTCGCTGTGATCGGTCAGATACGCCGCCGCTCCGAATTTGAAACCGTACACCGTACCTTTTCCATGTAGCACCCGGATTGGAGCAAACTCGACACCAAAAAGCTCGAACGGCGTTTCGTCCATGCGGCGCAAATCAAGCTTAGGCACCATGGACTCGATCTTTTCGTCAAAGGCGTAGCAAAACACGCGTTGCAGCGCCGACAGCGTCTCTTCGGTCCCATACACGGGGATAGATTCACGCTGCCGGAAGTTGAAGGGACGAACATCATCCAGGCCAAGGATATGGTCGGCGTGGGCGTGCGTATAGAGAATCGCGTCCAGGCGGCTGAGTCCAACCCGCAGCACCTGCTGGCGAAAATCAGGCGTGGTGTCGATCACGACATTGCGGCCGGCATACTGCAAAAGGATCGAAGGACGCAGCCGCTTGTCGCGAGGGTCGGTCGAGGCGCATACTTCGCACGTGCACCCGATGGTAGGAACACCCGAACTGGTGCCGGACCCCAGCACAGTGATCTTAATAGCGGGCGTGCTCATTCCGATGTTGGCTTGGGGGCGCTCTCGCTGACTTGCACGAACCGGAACCGCAGCTCGGTCAGCGAGTTTTCGACCAGCCTCTGTTCGTCAAGGCTAAGGTTCCCGCGGGTCTTCTCCGCGATCATCGCCAGCATGTCGATGGTGTGACGGGCCGCGGGGAGATTCAACTCCTCCTCCATTCCCGCGCCCAGTTTCAGCAGGCCCAAGCGCATTTCAGCCTGCATCTTGAGGGAAAACACCAGGAATTCAAAAGTAGCGGGTGGCAGAGGGATGTCGGATTCAGACATGAGTTTCTATTTATAGTGTAAACAGTGCCGGCGCCCCCCGAAGAACGTGACGATCGGCTGGAAAATCTCTCAGAAGCCTTGGCTCAGCTCATTCGCCGCCAACGCGATCTGGAGGAGCGCGTGCGCGCCCTGGAATCGCAGGACGTTGCCACCCCGCCTCCACTACCTGTTCTTGATCCGCCCGCACGGAGTCCCCTTCCGAGCCGCGACAGTGATGGAGCGGTCCCCGACGCGCCTCCTGTAGCTCCGCCCCCACCCGTTCCGCTTGAAACCACCATCGGACTCAACTGGATCAACCGCATCGCCGTGGTCACCCTGCTGCTCGGAGCGGCCTTCCTGTTCAAGTACGGCGTGGATAACGATTGGTTCGGGCCCGGAGTTCGCGTGGCGCTGGGCTTCACGGCGGCAATCATTTCTCTCCTTGCGGGCGACCGGGTCTGGCGCCGGGGCCAAGTCGTTTTCGCGCAGGGAGTCATCGGGCTCGGCTTGGCCCTCCTGTATCTATCGATCTACGCGGCCGCGATGCTCTACCACTTGCTTCCGCAGAGTCTCGCATTTGTAGCTATGGCCGCGGTAACCGGCGGTGCGATGGGGCTCGCGGTTCTCTATAACTCGCAGGCTGTCGCCGTGCTCGCAATGATCGGCGGCTACCTGACCCCGCCTGCACTTTCGACTGGCGAAAATCATCCCTGGATTCTGTTCGGCTACGTCTTCCTATTAAATGCAGGCGCTTTACTGCTGGCGCGGAACCGGCAGTGGAAGGCGCTGGAGCCAATCGCCGCGGCAGCGACGATCATTCTATATGCTGGCTGGTTCAATCGATGGTTTGGCGACGCTAATCGTCCGGTGGCCACGGTTTTTGCGCTCGCATTTTATGCGCAGTTCAGCATCACCACGTTAACCGAGCTATGGGCCATATTTCAACTGGTCGCCAACATCGCCTTGGCTCTCATCTGGCGAGAGCACGCCCACTTTATTTGGTGGGATCTTCCCCTCATCGCCTGTGGATTGCTCCGTCCGTGGGCACCAGCGCCGATCTGGACGTTGCTCAGCTTCTGGATCCCGTTTTGGGTCTGGTACAGTCCCGATGCCCCTTTTGCGGCGATATCCGCCGCGTTCCTCATCTTCTTTGCGTGGATGCTCTGGCGCATGCCACATCAAGCTCCTGGACTTGCGTTAATTGCCGCCAATGCCGGGATCTACTATGCAGCGTCCTACTCGCTGTTGAATCCAGCGCATCATCAGTACATGGGTCTGCTGGCGGCAGCAGTCGGCGGCGTCCATTTGTTGCTCGCTCGTCATTTTGAAGTTCGCTCGAATGCACGGGATCTCAGCGTCGGCGTTGCACTCGCGTTCGTCACGCTTGCGGTTCCCATCCAGTTCGCCGGATTCCGCATCACCGTCGCTTGGGCTCTCGAAGGAGCAGTGCTGGCCTGGTTATCTGCGCGTTCTTGCAACGACTCGCTTAGGGCTGGTGGTTGGGGCGTTCTTTTGCTCACGGTCGCTCGGCTGTTCATCTTCGACGTTTTCGTCTACTCACAAAGCTCCCAATACGCCACGCTTCTAAATGCGCGCTTCCTGACGTTCGCGGTCTCGACCATCGCCCTCTGGCTAGCGGCTCGATTTCTCGCTCCCGCAAGGGATGCCGCCGTAGCTTACATCGCCGGGCACGCGATCTTGCTATTCGGACTCAGTCTCGAAATCGGCGGATGGGTAGGCCGGAACGTTGCGCCTGAGAATCAAAGCGGCGTCCAGATCATCGCCATCTCAGTGATGCTGACTGTCTATGCGGTGATCCTGGTGGTGATCGGGATAAAAACGCAGGCGGCCATCCACCGCATGCTGGGGCTCGCCCTGGTCGTGCTGGTGGTCGCGAAACTGTATCTGGTCGATGTTTGGGTCCTGGGCCGTCTTTTCCGCATTACCGCGTTCCTGGCCCTAGGGATCCTGCTCCTGGCGCTGTCTTATCTGTACTCGCGCCTGCGGCCGGTATTCGAACGTCTCCTGAAAACGGAATCCAGCCGCGTAAACTACCGCGTAGACTAGGGAGATATGCGTTATTTCACGCTGCCCGAGGCGCAGCGCGTGCTGCCTGAGGTGGAGCGTCATCTCCGTGAAGCTCTGTTTCACAAGACCGAATCCCAGAAGGCCCAGGAGCATATGGACCGCACTAGCGAACACGTGCGGTCTTCCGGTGGCGCAAGGGTGAATCCTGGCGAAGTCCTGGCAACCAGAGCCCGCCGCGACACCAGTATTTCGGCTCTCAAGGGAGCCTTGGACGAAATCCATGAAGCCGGGGCGGTAGTCAAGGATCTCGACATCGGCTTGCTGGACTTCATGACGCGCTATCGCGACCGCGACGTATGTCTGTGTTGGAAGCTGGGTGAGGATCAAATCCGCTTCTGGCACGGCGCCGAAGAGGGTTTCCGCGGCCGCAAACCCATTGATGAGGAATTCCTTCAGAATCATCGCGGCGACGGCTCACATTGACACCCTTGCACTCAGGCCGATAGACTGAAATCCAGGGAATGCTGCTCGCACGCGAGTTCGTCGACTTCGTTTCGCGCCAAATCGTCAAAAAACTCACGCCGCAATGGATTGAGACCACCGATAACCAGGTGGCCGCTGAATTCATCGCCACCGTGGTGGAAGAGGATTTGAGCGTCGAGGATCGCCTCAACGACGAGGTGCGCGAACTCCTCAGCCAATACAGCGACTACATGCGCCGCGAGGGCGTGAGCTATCAGGACATGTTCCGGCGCATCAAGAATACCCTGATCACCCAGCGCAAGGTCATCCGGGCTTCGGGCCGCGATACCGGCGACTCCATGAAGCTTTCGCGCGATAAGATTAACGACATTTCCCACAAAGTGGTGGCCGCTCTTCGTAAAAGCCGCGATTTCAGGCTCAAACGCGATCCCAATGACGTCCGCCTGGAGCTGGTCAAAGTAATGACGGAAATCCTGGTGACCGAGGAAAAAGTCGACAAGGCCGCCCGCACCAAGATCCGCACGCAAAAGAAGGAAATCGCCGAAGGCAGCGAAGAGTGGGATCTGCTGCACAAGCGCTACTACGCCGAAGAGCTAAAGAAGCTCGGCATCGACCTCGCCCACTGATTTACCGCCCCTATCCCGGATACAATAGGTGTCCAGGGAGAATCGACCATGACACGCGCTCGATTGCTGCGAAGTTTGTGGATCACTGGCTCGGCGACCACGATATTTACCTTGTTTGGCCTGGTCAACGCAGCGGAACCGGATCCGAAGGTGATGAAAGTCACGCTGCCGGCTGACATCAAATGGAGCACCAGCGCCTCGGGAAATTCCACCGCAGTGTTGTACGGCGATCCGTCCAAGCCCGGGCTGTACATCGTGCTGACCAAATGGTCGGCTGGCCACATGAGCCGTCCGCATATGCATCCCAACGACCGGTACGTCACGGTGATCTCGGGAACATGGTGGGTGGGCTGGGGCCCCAAGTACGATCCGGCCAGCACCAAACCCATTCCCGCCGGCAGCTTCGTCACGCACTACGGCAAGCAGATCCACTATGACGGCGCCAAGGATGGCGACTGCGTGCTGCAGATCGTCGGGATGGGTCCCGCAGAATCGACGCCTGCCGAACAGAAGTAGCCTAGCGCGCGGAGGGAAACTTCCAATCCTCGGGATTCGCGGGCGGCTTGAATTCGTCCGTGCTGAACACGCGCAGGGCTTGCTCCGGATCGTCGGGGCCCGCGATTTCCAGCACCAAGGCCACCTGCAAACGCGGACCCTGGAAGTATTGCACGCGTATTCTATGAATCCCTCCGCTTAATTCAACACTCGAGGATTTCGTGAGAGCCGGATGGATGCCGTCGTTATCCACCACGGTTTGATCGTCGATATCGAGCCGCGAGCCATCGTCGGATGTAAGCGCGAAACGGTACAGGCCGGGCTTCTGGATCCAAAACCGACCCCTGTAGTCGATTGCAAACCACTCCTGGCGCTTGGTCACGCCCGGAAATCCTTCCGTGAAGTCGCGCAGCGGAATGTTGAGCGCCGAAACGTAGATTTTTCCCTGTGGCTTGATCTTGCTGAGGTCGGGAATGGCCTTCGATCTCTTGGAGATATGATAGACGACTCCTTCGAGACCTCCAGGGACGACCACGGTGGTTCCGAAGCTTACGGTTTGATCTTGCCCGGCTGCCAGAACTGCAGCAACCAGCAGGAGCAGTCCGCGCTGCATAATTCTAGGCGTGACGCACCGCCTCCATCGGGTCGATGACGATCCACGACCTCGCGCACAGGTAGGCCACCAGCGCTGAAACGGCCAGCATCGCAAGGGTGACTGGGATGAGCACGGTCCATTCCACCGCGCTCACCCCATAGAATTGCGAGCGAAGCAGCACCGTGACGCCCACGCCGAGCAGGATCCCGATGGCCGTCCCCACTCCGGTTATCGCCAACGTTTGGCGCAGGACCATTTCCAGTAATTGCCCCGGCCGCGCCCCCAGCGCAACGCGAATGCCCAATTCCTTTTTCCGCTCGCTGACCGAATAGGAGATCGCGCCGAAAAGCCCCACGATCGCGAGCAGCACACCGAGAGCGCTCAGACCTGCCACGCAGGATGCAGTGACGCGCTGCGTCAGGAGAGTGAAATTGGTCCACGCGTCGAACGTCACCGGACGGAACGGGAGCACGATCCCCAGGCCCTGCACTGCCTTGTTAAGTGGGTCGATCCATAGACGCGGATCGCCCTTGGTCCTGGCGACCACGGAAACGGATTCCTGATAATGCTGGCTCAGAGCGAAATACAGGAACGGACTGGCCGACTCATCGAAACTCATATATTTACCGTCAGAAGCCACGCCGATTATGGTCGCTTTGCGCGGAGTGTCCCCCGTGAACACGATCTTCCCGATAGGGTTTTGTCCCGGCCACAGCGTATCCGCCATTTGGCGATTGATCACGACTACTTCGGGCGTCTTCTCGCGATCGCCGGAATTGAATACCCGGCCGCTCAGCATTGGAATGCCGAACGTGGAGAAGTAATCGCCATCCACCGTGGCCTGTCGCACAGAGATCTTTTTATCGCTCTCAGGCAACTTCACTGGAACTTCGTTATAGCCAAGCGCCAGGGGCAGGCCCGACGCGACGGTAACGGACTCCACTCCAGCCAAAGTTGACACTGCTCTGCGTACATTTTCCTGAAGTTCCTGGGCTCGCGCTGGAGTCGGTTTTTCGCCTTGCGGATAGATGGCCACCGCCAACAGATTTCGATACGAGAAGCCAGGATCGGTGTGCCGAAGGTTATATAGGCTGCGCTGGCACAGTCCCATGCCCACCAGAACCAAGGTGCACACGGCCACTTGGACGATCACCAGGGCGCTCCTGCGCACGTTCTTGCGAGTCCCGCCGACCACGATTTCGCCGCCCAGAACTTGCGCCAGATCCGGGCGCGAAGCGTAGAGCGCAGGCGCCAGCCCGGTCGCCAAAATCGC
>JAICXC010000014.1 GCA_025980665.1 Bryobacteraceae bacterium | reverse complement strand
TTCCGAGCCTTCGACTCCAAAACCGGCAAGGAATTGTGGGTCACTAAACTGCCCTACACTTCGACGGCGGTGCCCATCACCTTTCAGGGCAAGAACGGCAAACAATACGTCGCGATCATCGCGGCGAGCGGAGCCCCCCAAAACGGCGCTCCCAAAGACAGCCAATCGCTCGTTGTGTATTCCCTGCCTTAGCAGCCCGTGCTGAAAGTTCGGGAAAGGAGACGCGCATGACAAAACCGGAAATTTCCGGTATAGCACCGTTCTTCATCGTAAAGAATGTCCCCACCGCGCTGTCGTTTTATCGCGATCGTCTCGGGTTCGACATCACATTTCAAGGACCCGACAGCGACGACATCTTCTTCGGAATCGTCCGGCGGGGTGCGGCAATGATTATGCTGAAGGACGTCGGTGTCGATCCAATGCCGAACGACACGCGAAATATCAAAAAAGGTATTGCCCGCTGGGATGCTTACCTTCATGTCCCAGATCCCGATGCACTGGCGGCAGAATTCTCATCGCGCAACGTCGAGTTTTTTCAACCACTCAAGGACGACGATGATGGTTTGCGGGGATTTGAAACAAAGGATGCTGACGGCTATGTTTTGTTCTTCGGGCGTCCTCGTTAAGTCAGCGCCGATTCAATTTGAGATTCGGCGCTGCTGAGTTCGTGCAAAAACGCCATCTCTCGCTCAAGCTGCTAAGTGTGTTTCCCCTAGTTCGCCCCCGGCAGCCGGGCCGTGGCGCATTCTTCGGCGACCTTTAGGAAGTTCAAGACCTTCGCATTCCCTACGATGTAGGGATTCGCACTGCCAGGCGCCCGTCTAGCCAGCAGCGGCAGGTTGATCTTGGACCGGTCCCAATCGGTGTGGTTGGCCAGGATGATGTCCGCCCCCGCCTGCTTCACGATGGCGCTGAAGCGCTGGTCCGACCGGATATAGTTCTGGACGGCTTCCCGGCCGGTATTGAGACCCACCCCGCCCCACAAAGCCGCAACATGCGGGGTCCCGTTATCCTTTACCGGAAACACAACCGAGATGGTGCCCGGCGTATGGCCCGGTGTGATGTAGAGCGTTACGGTAGTATCGCCGAGCGTCAGTTTCTGGCCGTCGGTAGCTTCTAGATCCCGTTTGGGCTTCGTGCCGTTGGTTCGCTTATCGAGCACGTCCCAGTCTGCCGGCGACATGATCACTCGCGTGCCGTAATGATCCTGCAGGAACTTCGCGCCGCCATCGTGGTCCGGGTGGGCATGAGTGACGACAGCATATTTGATGTTAGCCGGATCCAGGCCCAGCTTCTTCATCCCGCTGGCCACTTCCTCTTCGACCGAATAATCGAAGATGGTGTCGAGGACGATGATACCTTGCGTCGTCGTAATGGCCCACACGGCATACTCGGACTGACCGAAAAAGTATAGGTTGTTGAACACCTTCACCGGTTCGGCATACCACGTCGATCGGTCCGGCGGCCCTCCGGCACGTCCACCACCGCGCCCGGCGCCTCGACCAGGTTGTGCCGCGGGCGCAGCACCAGGTGGGGTTCGCTGGCCGCCAGGGCCAGGCCCGTAGCATTGAAAGTTGAGCAGATTCTGAAAATCGTCACCTGCCGCCACTTTTGCCGCCGCGAAATGCGACTGCGGAGTATCGTTCGCATTTTGAGCTGTCAGAGTTAAGGTGGCCACCAGCACACCAAGCGCGATCTTCATAAGCCTCCTTGTAGTCGCAGATAGAGAGTATAGCTCGGAACAAACGCGGCCCAGCCGAACGTGTTATGAAGAGATAACCATGAGGATTCCATCCAAGCTTGTCCTCCCCGCCCTCGGCGCACTTCTGTTGATTGGCTCGCGCCTAGCAGGGCAACAGCCTTCCGCAGGATTTGTGCCGGTGACCAGCCCAATGCTTCAGGAACCCGATCCGGCCGACTGGCTGATGTGGCGCCGCACGCTGAATAGTTGGGGCTTCAGTCCATTGCAGCAGATCAACCGGACCAACGTCGCGAATCTGAAAATGGTCTGGAGCCGCGGCATGGGTCCGGGTGTCCAGGAAGCTACGCCACTGGTCCACAACGGCGTGATGTATCTTCCCAATCCGAGCGACTACATTCAGGCGATCGACGCCGCCACCGGCGATTTGAAATGGGAGTACAAACGCCAGGTGCCGGACGATCTCGGCAAGTTTATCCCGGTGCCCAGCATCAACCGGAATCTCGCGATCTTCGCCGACAAGATCATCGACACCAGCCAGGACGACTTTCTTTTTGCGCTGGATGCCGTGACCGGGAAGCTTGCATGGGAAACCCGGATAGTCGATTACCGCGAAACGCCCGCGCAGGAGACGTCCGGCCCGCTCATCGCCAATGGCAAGATTTTTTCCTCGCGCGGATGCGAATTCAAGTTCAGTCCCGATGGCTGCATCATCACTGCTCACGACGCGGTTACCGGCAAGGAACTCTGGCGAACACGGACGATTCCCAAGCCGGGCGAACCGGGAGACGAGACGTGGGGCGGAATACCCGACGCCAAGCGACGGCATGTAGGCGCCTGGATGGTTCCGAGCTACGATGCCGAGTTGAATATGCTGTACGTCGGAACGTCCGTCACTTCCCCTGCTCCCAAATTTCTGCTGGCTGGAAACGACAAGACCTACCTCTATCACAACTCGACTTTGGCGTTGAACGCCGACACGGGAAAAATCGTGTGGTATTACCAGCACATCGTGGATCACTGGGATTTCGATCATCCTTTTGAGCGCCTGCTGGTGGATACAGCGGTGACCCCGGATCCCAACCAGGTTACCTGGATCAACCCCCGGCTGCGTCCCGGGGAGCGGCGCAAGGTCGTCACCGGGATTCCCGGCAAGACCGGAATCGTCTACACGCTCGACCGGCAGACCGGTGAGTTCCTTTGGGCGCGGCCGACTATTACACAGAATGTGGTATCGAAAATCGACCCGGCCACCGGCGTCGTCACCGTCAATCCGGAGACGACGTTCACCGAAGCTGGTCAGACACGATTCGTTTGTCCCACTCCGAATGGCGGCAAGGATTTTCAGGCCGGTGCCTACAGCCCTATGACCAACGCCATGTATTACGGACTCCAGAACACTTGCATGAATATGACCGCGATCAACAATCCGAATACGGCCTACTCGTTTAACTCGCGTGCGGAAATTACGCCCGGGACGCAGAACATCGGCACCATCTATGCGATCTCAGCGGAAACCGGGAAGACGCTATGGAAATACGAACAGCGGGCAGGCATGATGTCGCTGGTGGCGACCGGCGGCCGCCTCATCTTCGGTGGTGATACCAATGGACGATTCCGGGCTTTCGATCAGGAAACTGGTAGGCCCTTATGGGAGGTGAATCTCGGATCGCCCGTAACCGGCTATCCGATTACCTATAGTGCGGGCGGTAAACAATACGTCGCCGTGAGCGTCGGCAATTCGCTGGTGAGCTCGGGATTGAATCGTCTCGCTCCCGACTTGCATCCCAGCAACGTCAGCAATATTTTCGTTTTCGGCCTTCCCTAGAAGCCGTTCTGATCGCTGTTTACTGCATGCCGGGCAACCCGTCTTTTTTGGTGAGCACGCGCTCGACGATCGAAATCGCGCCTTAGGAATTTGGGTCGCCTTCATCGGTCCGATCGCGATTGTTGTAGTTTCCATGATGCCTCCTTTTGGCCTATGCGCGTGTTCCCCGCTAGATGTAGAATGATGCTTCCTCGTTTCTTGTGACTACGATGTCGAGATTGCCTCGACGTACAGCGCCGGGGATTAAGGTCAAACCGTGAAATTGTACTCGTGCGTCCGCTCACTCATCTGCGTGCCCATGTGCGTGGCCGCCTTGCTAACAGCGCAATCCTCGTTTGCAGCTGACCGGCCTCAGGTTCAAGCGCAGCTGCTCGATCACGCGGAAGTGACGTGCGCGAACTGCTTCCTTGTACCGAGCTACCAGTATTATTGTTTCGAGGCGGACAATAAGGTCCTCATCGGTTATCAGCGAACTCCCACCATGAACTGGCAGGATGAATCCAAGAATTACCTGACCAAAATCCATCGTGGATGGACTCCCTGGACGCCGCCTGGGCAGACCCTGCCGATCAGCTATGACGAAAAGCATATCTGGATCACGCGCCCGGCAGGAAAACCAGTGAAGCTCACGCAGACATACTCGCGGGACGTCTTCACCGGCAATAACCGGTGCAAGGCCGCTGTGCGGACCAAGATCCATTAGCCCATAAAGGGCTACTGATTCACGGGATACAAGCGTCGACACGTATGAGCCGAATGGCCTATCGTAAACCAAACGGCCTATCAATAAATAGGACGTAAAGCCGTTAGGAAAAAAGATCAGCCTTGCGATAATTGATCGGTCGGAATGACGATCAAGACACTACCGCCAGAATCGCCGCCACAAGGAAATCTGCGCGGCCAACACACTCCAGCGCAATCTGCGCAAGGAAAAGCTAAGAAACGCGGCCTGATCTGGGTCGTGATCCTGCTGATCCTGGCGTGTGCCGCAGGGTATGCGGTGTGGCGCGCCGGCCACCCAATCGCCGCTGCCGAGAAAGGCGATGGAGGCGGAGGACGCCGCAACGCACCTACAGGCCCGGTACCGGTCGTGGTTACCAAGGTTACTCGCTCCAGCGTTCCGGTCTATTTGAACGGGTTAGGCAACGTGACCGCTTTCTACACGGTAACGGTCAAGTCGCGGGTCGACGGCCAGTTGATGAAGGTTGATTTCAACGAAGGCGATTTGGTGAAGGCGGGACAAGTTCTGGCCGAGATCGACCCCCGGCCGTATCAGGTTCAGTTGGATTTGGCCGAAGGTACGCTGGCGCGCGATCAAGCTCTGCTGGATAACGCGAAGCTCGATCTGGAGCGCTACAAAGGCGCCATCGCGACCGACGCCATTCCGAAACAGCAATTGGACACGCAGACCGCATTGGTCGCGCAGTACCAGGCCACGATCAAGCAGGATACCGCCAACGTCGACAACGCCAAGCTGCAATTGACATACGCTAAGGTCACTGCCCCCATTTCCGGAGTCGTTGGCCTGCGCCTTGTGGATCCAGGCAACATCGTCCATGCCTCCGATTCCAATGGAATGATTGTGATCACCCAACTCCAGCCGATCACGGTGTTGTTTACTATTCCGGAGGACAATCTTCCACAGGTCACACAAAAGCTGCGAGCCGGTGCGCACCTGACAGTGGACGCGTACAACCGCGACAGTTCTAAAAAATTAGCGTCGGGGATGCTCACCACGCTCGACAACCAGATCGACAATTCCACCGGCACTTCGAAACTCAAGGCGGTCTTCGACAACACCGATAATTCGCTATTCCCCCAGCAGTTCGTCAACATTCGACTTCTAGTGGATACGCTGGGCAATCAACTCGTGGTCCCTAATGTGGCGGTCCAAAATGGCCAGCAGGGCACCTTTGTCTATGTTGTGGATGACAAGTCCAAGGTGCACTTGAAACCGGTTCAAGTGGGCATCACCACCGATAAGGTAGCCGACATTCTCAGCGGCATCACGGATGGAGATCGTGTGGTCATCGATGGAACCGACAGGTTGATCGAAGGCGGCCAAGTCAGAGTTCGGAAAGCCGGAGAGCTGGAGAACCCTCCAGGCTACGACGATACCGGCGGTGGCAACGGGAAAAGCGGCCGCGGCAAAAAGGGCCGGCGGGCCGACGCCAATCCGTGAGCCCCTCCCGAATCTTCATCCTGAGACCGGTGGCCACCTCGCTGATGATGGCCGGCGTGATTCTCGTGGGCTTCGTTGCCTTCCGGCAACTGCCGGTCTCGGCGCTCCCTCAGGTCGATTACCCGACCATGCAGATCCAGACGTTCTACCCTGGCGCCAGCCCGGAAGTGGTAACCTCCTCCATCACTGCGCCGCTCGAGAAACAGTTCGGGCAGGTGCCCGGTCTGACGCAAATGACGTCGATCAGTTCCTTTGGTAGTTCGCTGATCACGCTGCAATTCTCCCTCGATCTCAATATCGACATCGCCGAACAGGAGGTGCAAGCCGCCATCAATGCAGCCACGTCTTTCCTTCCCACGAATCTACCCGTTCCGCCGGTTTACAGCAAGACGAATCCTGCCGACGCGCCAATCCTGACGCTGGCCCTTACGTCCTCGACGGTGCCGCTACCTAAAGTCGAAGAGTTGGCGGAAACGCGCATGGCGCAGAGAATCTCGCAGCTCAAAGGCGTTGGCCTGGTGAGTATCAGCGGCGGACAGCGTCCAGCGGTCCGGGTGCAAGCGAACCCCACCGCGCTCGCATCGTATGGCCTGAGCCTGGAGACCCTGCGTACCGCGCTCGCCAGCGCCAATGTGAACCAGGCCAAAGGCAGTTTCGATGGACCGGATCAGGCGTGGACCATCAACGACAACGATCAGCTTCAGGCCGGCGCTCAGTATGGACCGATCATCATTGCCTACCGCAACGGAGCGCCTATTCGCATTCGTGATGTGGCCACCGTCATCGATGGGGCGGAGAACACCAAGCTTGCAGCCTGGGTGAATGCCGACCAAGCCATCGTCCTCAACATTCAACGGCAGCCAGGCACCAACATCATTAACGTGGTGGATACAGTGCGGGCGCTCCTTCCCCAGATCGAGAATTCTCTTCCGAACGGGATCAACGTCCGGATCGTCTCGGACCGTACAACCACCATCCGCGCATCGGTGCAAGATGTCGAGTTCGAATTGATGCTGACCACCGCGCTGGTGGTGCTGGTGATCTTTCTGTTCCTGCGCAGCGCTTCAGCCACGATTATTCCTGGCATCGCCGTGCCTCTTTCCCTGGTGGGCACATTCGCTGTTATGTACATGCTGGGATACAGCCTGGACAACCTTTCATTGATGGCGCTCACGATTTCTACGGGCTTCGTCGTGGATGACGCCATCGTGATGATCGAAAACATCTCGCGCTATATCGAGATGGGGTATGCCCCCATGGAAGCCGCGCTCAAGGGATCGGCCGAAATCGGATTCACCATCGTGTCGCTCACCGTATCTCTGATCGCCGTGCTGATTCCGCTGCTGTTTATGGCGGATATTGTGGGCCGCCTATTTCGCGAATTTGCAGTGACGCTCGCCGTGACCATCATCTTTTCGGCGTTTGTCTCGCTGACGCTAACACCCATGATGGCGGGCCGGATTCTGAAGCATCATCCGGAATCGGAGCAGGGCCGGCTGTACCGCTGGTCCGAATGGTGCTTCGTCAAGACAATCGAAGTGTATGGCAGGATGGTTCGCGTCGTGTTGCGGCATCAGCCGCTGACACTATTGGTGGCTGCTGGCACCGTGGCGCTGACTGTGTATCTCTACATCATCGTCCCCAAGGGTTTCTTTCCCGTGCAGGACACCGGCGCCATCCTCGGCATCTCACAGGCACCCGAGACAGTCTCGTTCCCCGCCATGTCCAGGCTCCAGCAGAGACTGGTCCAGGTGATCCGTCAGGATCCGGCGGTGGAGAACCTAACTTCCTTCATCGGCGCCGATGGGGTGAACACCACCATGAATAGCGGCCGCATCCAGATCACGCTGAAGCCACTGGAGCAACGCGCCGACGTGTCCGCAGTGGATGTGATCCGGCGGCTTCAACCGAAGCTGCAGGAGGTTACAGGCATCGAGCTTTATATGCAGCCGGTGCAGGATCTGACCGTGGAAGACCGGATCAGCCGGACTCAATATCAATACGCGCTGGATGCGCCCGACAAGGCGCTGCTGGATCTATGGGCTCCGCGCCTGGTGGAGCGCATGAAAGGGCTGCCGGAGCTGCGCGATGTGGCGAGCGATCAGCAGAACAACGGTCTCGGGCTGTATGTCGATATCGATCGCGACACCTCTGGCAGGCTAGGCATTACGCCCCAGAATGTCGACGACGCGCTCTATGATTCCTTCGGCCAACGGCAGGTATCGACCATCTATACACAGACCAATCAGTTCCACGTGATTCTCGAAGTGGCGCCCCAGTTCCGGCAGGATAAAGGCGCCTTGACGGACATGTACGTTCCGATCGGATCGGCGTCGGCCAATCTCGCATCGACCATCGCATTGGCAGGGACAAATACCGCTCTCACGGGTGCGGCGGCGCTCGCGCCCGCTCCCCTCAGGGGCTTGGTGCACGCCGCCAATATTCCATCTCCCATCACGATTAACCACCAGAGCCAATTCCCCATGGTCACGCTTTCCTTCAATCTGGCTCCGGGAGCGTCGCTCGGGGAGGCCGTGGAACATATCAAGCAAGTTACGCAGGCGCTGAACATGCCGGCCAGCATCGAACCCAGCTTCCAGGGCACCGCTCATGCGTTCGAATCATCCCTGGCCAACGAGTCCATCCTGATCCTGGCGGCCATTGTCACGGTGTATATAGTTCTCGGGGTGTTGTATGAAAGCTTTATCCATCCCATCACCATTCTTTCCACGCTGCCTTCGGCGGGAGTGGGCGCGATCCTGGCTCTGGTTCTGTTCAAGAAGGACCTGGATGTCATCGCGCTGATCGGCATCATTCTTCTGATCGGTATCGTCAAAAAGAACGCCATCATGATGATCGACTTTGCACTCGAAGCCGAGCGCAAGGAGGGCATGTCGCCGGAAGAGGCGATTTACCAGGCCTGCCTCCTGCGTTTTCGTCCGATCATGATGACCACTATGGCTGCGCTGCTGGGCGCCGTGCCGCTCGCCTTCGGTAGCGGTGTTGGTTCCGAGTTGCGCAAACCGCTGGGCATCTGCATCATCGGTGGACTGATGGTCAGCCAGGTGTTAACTCTTTTCACGACGCCGGTGATCTATTTGTTCTTTGGACGGATCTCAGCCTGGTTCGGCCGCTCCCGCAGCTCTGAAGAACGCGACCAGCTTCTTCCCGCCGAACTGGCGTAAGGCTGAAATGTATGAGTATTTCGACGCCATTCATTCACAGACCGGTGGCAACGACGCTGCTGCTGGTAGCGCTGACCATGGCCGGCGGAATCGCGTATACCCTCTTGCCTGTTTCGGCGCTCCCGGAAGTCGATTTCCCGACCATCCAGGTCCGCGCCGGCCTGCCGGGAGCAAGTCCTGAAGTGATGGCGGCCTCCGTAGCTACCCCCCTCGAGAAGCAGTTCACGCGCATCGCGGGCGTCACGGAAATGACGTCGCAAAGTAACGTTGGATCCGCACAGATCGTACTCCAATTCGACCTGAGCCGCGATATCAATGCAGCGGCGCGCGAAGTACAGGCGGCTATTAACTCCTCGGTCGGATTTCTCCCCTCGAATCTTCCGTCTCTCCCGACCTATCGGAAAATCAATCCGGCCGACCAACCGATCCTGTTGATGACACTTGAGTCGGACGTAGTACCCAGGCCGCAGCTTTACGACATCGCCTCGTCGGTATTTGCCCAGAAACTGGCGCAGGTCCAGGGCGTCGGCCAGGTTCAAGTAGGTGGGAGTTCCCTTCCCGCGGTTCGCGTCGAAGTGAATCCGCAACCGCTCTCCGACTACAACGTCGGTTTGGATCAAGTCGGCACGTTCCTCCAGAGCGCCAATGCCAACCGGCCGAAAGGGTCGCTTGCCAACAATGACGTCGATATTCCCATCTATACCAGCGACCAACTTTTTCTGGCGAAGGATTACAAGGATCTGGTGGTTGTTTACCGGAATGGCGCGCCGGTCCGGCTTTCGGATATCGGCCGGGTCATTGACGCGAATGAAGATGTGCGGAACCTCGGCATTGTTAATGGCAACCCGATGGTTCAAATCCAGATCAACCGCCAGCCGAACGCCAACGTCGTCGACACCGTCGCACGAATTAAAGCTTTGATGCCGCAGTTTGAGGCCCAGCTTCCGCCGACGGTCCGTTTCAAGATCGCCAGCGACCGCACCATCACGACTCGTGATTCCCTGAGGGATGCCCAACGCAACATGATCATTTCCATCGGGCTCGTAATCATGGTCGTGTTCCTGTTCCTTCGCAGCGGCTGGTCGACGTTCATTCCGAGTATATCCGTGCCCGTATCCATCATCGCCACTTTCGGCGCGATGTATTTGATCGGGTACACCCTGGACAATCTTTCGATTATGGCGCTGACGATTGCCACCGGATTCGTCGTCGACGACGCGATTGTCGTCATCGAAAACATAACACGACACCTCGAAAGTGGAATGAAACCGATGCAGGCGGCCCTCAAGGGAGCGCAGGAGATCGGGTTCACTGTCTTGTCGATGAGCATCTCGCTCATCGCCGTCTTCATTCCCATCCTGATGATGAGCGGCGTGGTGGGACGTCTATTCCGTGAATTCGCCGTGGTGCTATCGGTCGCCATCGCTATTTCCATGGTGATCTCGGTCACGGTTACTCCCATGATGTGCGCGTGGCTTCTCAAGGAACGCAGCGTTCACGGATACCTATACAACCAGACCGAGAAATTCTTCAAGTGGATTATTTCCACCTACGCCGCGGCGCTCCACGTCGTCCTGGATCATCCCGCGTCTGTCCTGCTCACCCTGATCCTTACGGTGGGCATCAACGTTTACCTGTACGTCAAGGTTCCGAAAGGATTTTTCCCGCAGCAGGATACGGGACGCTTGCAGGGCAACGTCGTGGGCCAGCAGCACATTTCGTACCAGGCGCTGGTGGAAAAGGCGAAATGGTTCGAGGAGCAGATCCGGGTAGACCCGGATGTTCAAGCAGTCACCATGGTGGCCGGGAGCAGCGGGGGCGGATCCGGCGGGAACTCGGCGTATGTCAATGTTCAACTCAAGCCGGTAGGGGTTCGCAACTCCACCTCGGACCAGGTGATCGCCCGTCTGCGCCGTAAGACTTCCGGTGTGCCGGGGGCGGTCTTGTATTTGCAGAACTCCCAGGACGTGCGCATTGGCGGCCGGCAGGGAAACGCGCAATACCAGTACACGCTGCAAGGTCCCGACTTCGCCTCGCTGGCTCAATGGGGACCGAAAGTTCTGCAACAACTCTCGACCCTTCCAGAGATCGCGGATGTAAGTTCGGACCAGCAAAATTCCGGCTTGTCGTCCAATGTCATTATCGACCGCGATACCGCATCGCGTCTGGGTCTCACGGCGCAAGCGGTAGACTCGGCGCTCTATGACGCGTTTGGCCAGCGCCAAGTCTCGGTGATGTACAAGTCGATCAATCAGTACCACGTCGTTCTGGCGCTACAGCAGCAATGGTGGGAGAGCCCGGACTTCCTGAAAACCATCTACGTCCAGACACCCCGAGGTATCGCCGTTCCGTTGTCGACCTTCACGCATTTCACGCAAGGAATCACGCCCATTTCCCTGCCCCATCAGGGCCAGTTTCCGGCCACGACATTTTCCTTTAACCTCGCTGAGAACGTGCCGCTGAGCGATGCTGTGACCGCGATTAACCAGGCGGAAGTGGACATGGGCCTGCCTGCAAATATCACGGGCAGGTTCGCCGGCACCGCGCAGGCGTATCAGGAAGCGCTTGCCAATCAGCCTGTCCTGATCGGAACGGCTCTGCTCGCTGTTTATATCGTGCTCGGAATCCTGTATGAGAGCCTGATCCACCCGCTGACCATCATCTCGACGCTGCCATCTGCCGGCGTCGGGGCGCTGATGGCGATGGTTCTGTTCAAGAGCAATCTGGACCTCATCGGCATGATCGGGATTCTCCTTCTGATTGGCATCGTCAAGAAGAACGCGATTATGATGATCGATTTCGCGCTCGCGGCCGAACGCAACCAGGGGATGAGTCCGCGCGATGCCATCTACCAAGCCTGCCTGCTGCGGTTTCGGCCCATCATGATGACCACCATGTGCGCCCTGTTGGGTGGCATGCCGATGGCCCTCGGCTGGGGCGCGGGAGCGGAGTTGCGGAGACCTCTGGGCATTGCCATCGTGGGCGGCCTTCTGGTCAGCCAGATGCTGACTCTGTTCACGACGCCCGTCATCTATCTGTATTTGGATCGGCTCCGCAATCTTTTTGCGCGCCGGCAACCGGATTACAGTAGCCGCCCCGGTTTTTTCATTCCCGGCGGCGCCGCAGGGAGTGGAGATTGATGCCGGCACGTTGGACCATCGCGGTTCTTATCAGTCTGCTTTGTTCTTCGTGTACCGTCGGTCCCCGTTACCAGCGGCCCGTGGCACAGACTCCGCCTGCCCTAAAAGCAATGGCCGGCAACGACGAGTGGAAGATGGCGACTCCCAGCGATGGCCTGATCAAGGGTAACTGGTGGGAGATTTTCGGGGATCCACAATTGAACCGGCTGGAAGAGTTAGTCACCGTTAATAACCAGAATGTAAAAGCAGCGGAAGCACAGTTCCGCCAGGCGCGTGCGCTGGTTCTGGCCAGTCATGCGAATTACTATCCCTCCATCGGATCGAATCCTTCCATCGCGCAAAGCGACACGGGACTCAATGGTGGGAGAGGAGGCACTAGTCAGACGTTTTCGCTGGGCGCAACCGCGACCTGGGAGCCCGATCTGTGGGGGCGCGTTCGTCTGTCCGTCGAGAATGCGGTGGACAATGCGCAGGTGAGTGCAGCCGATCTTGAGAATATCCGGCTCAGCCAGCAGTCTCTGCTTGCGACCGATTACTTTGCGCTGGCCGCGGAAGATATGCAGCTAGCGGTGTTGCAGGACACTATCGACGCCTATCAGCGGAACCTGCAGTTGACGTCCGACCGCTTCCGCTTCGGGCTGGCGGGCAGAAGCGATGTTGCCTTGGCGGAAACCGAACTGGCCGGCGCACGAGCCCAGGCCACGGAAACGCGCGTCACCCGGGCGCAGCTCGAGCATGCGATCGCCGTGCTCACCGGTCAGCTCCCATCCTCATTGGACATAGGCGCCAGCAAGATCAACGCCCCGCCTCCACCCATTCCGCTGGCCATTCCCTCACAGTTGCTCGAGCGCCGCCCCGATATCGCGGCCAATGAGCGCCTGGTAGCGGCCGCTAATGCTAATGTCGGCATCGCCCAGACCGCTTACTATCCCACCTTGACGCTCTCCGCAAGCGCTGGTCTCATCACCAACAATCTGGCGAATCTGTTGACCTACGGGAGCCGCAGTTGGTCCGCCGGCCCCGGTGTCTCTCAGACCTTGTTCGATTTCGGCCGCCGTGGAGCCGCGTTGGCAGGGGCCCAAGCATCCTACGACGCCACGATCGCCGCGTACCAGCAGACGGTCCTCGCCGCCTTCCAGGAAGTCGAGGACAATCTTGCAAACTTGCGCTACCTGGCGGAAGAGGCAGTGCAACAGCAGGCCGCCGTTACCGCCGCTCAGGAATCGCTGAGTCTGGAATTAGACCGGTACAAGGCGGGAACCGATTCCTATCTGAACGTCATCGAGACTCAGACCATCGCCCTGAGCGATCAGTTGACGGCCATCAGTATCCTGCAGCGGCGCATGAGTGCGGCCGTGGATCTCGTCAAAGCCCTGGGCGGCGGTTGGGATGCCTCCACCTTACCCTCGGGCGATGCCCTTCGCACGGTCTCTCTCGCCGACCCGAAGAACACCGAAAACGTGGCTCGGCCGGTCAGCAAATAGAACTGTGATCCCCGAAACGACAAGTCTAACGGCTCAGGGCGCTGAAATTTGGTGGATGGATGAACGAGCCGCGCTTCGGGATCGCTACCTCGCATCGTTCCCTGAAAATATCGTAATCCTGGACTTGTGCTGGGCGGCCGGCCAGCGCTACAGCGTATGGAAACGTTGGCTGCGTGGTCCGACAGTTACCAGAGATGGCGCAGCCTCGGATGTCGCCTTCCGCAATCTTCTTCTGAGCGGGAAGCCTCCGAGCGCATACAGAAAGTTACCCCGACCCAAGGGCTGGAAGTAGCATTGTGGCGGCTTCCGCGCAGGCGCTCGTTATTGGCGCGTCTTTCTTAGAAATCAAATCGCGCGTTGAACGTTATGGTTCGAGTTCCGGTCGCCGTCGTGATGCGGCCGAACGTGGTGGAGTTGATGCTAGTGTTCGGATTCCCCCACTGTGGTTTATTGAGCAAGTTGATCACGTCGGCTCTGATAGCGAAGGTCTTGCTTTCACGAATTCGAAACTGCTTGTTCAGCGCTCCATTCAGGCCAAGCTGCCCCGGACCTTTCATGAACGGAAGATTTACAGCGGTATTTCCCGTCGTTCCCGGCGTCGGATTCGCGAAGATGATGTTCCCCGATCCGTCCACAACCACTTGATTGGTAAAACGGCCAGGGAGCGTGGGGTCGCCTCCAAAGCTCGGCGCGGGGGCGATCTTCGTACTAAGCCCAGGGAAATACTGAACGAAGCCGTTTCCTTTTACTACCTGTCCCGCATTGTCCGGAAAAGCCCCGACCAGGTCCGCCGTGTTCGTTCCGCGGAAGTTAAGAGTGTTGTCGGTAGACGTCAGAGTGAGAGGGGTGCCGGAAACCCAGGAGAAGCCGGATGAGAGCTCCCATCCTCCCACCACCTGCCGCCCAATCCCGCTATTTCCGAGAAATTTTCCCATGCTGCCGAATGGCAGGTCCCAGGTAATATTGCCTTGGAGAAGATGGGTGCGATCGATGTTCAGCAAGCCCTTGCTTAACGACAGATTATTTTGGTCTCGAATGAGGTTGTCGCCCAGTGCTTTGGAAAAGGTGTAGCTAAACTGACCGCTGACGCCCTTTGAGAAACGCTGGCTCACGTGGCCTTGAACCGAATTGTAGGTCGAATTGCCGTTGTTTCCCACCAGCGCCACGCTGCCGAACTGGGGATTCCTCACGAAGAACTGCTGCGGCAGGTTTCCGTTGGTAAGGATTCCGCCGTTCACTCCGGTAGCCGTCGGCGAGGTATTCAGAAAGTTGGCCAGGGCACCTACAGATCCATTCGCGATGAACTGGTTCGTCGTCGTCAATTTTCGAAGTGCCTGAGAACCCGTGAGCGTGGTCCCGTTCACGATGCCGACACCAGGAATGTTCAAGCCTTTCAGCATTGTGTCGAACAGGGGAGCGTTGCCGCCATTCCGCGTCACGTTGAACGCGTCCAGGAAGCCGTTCGAGAAGATGTTGGTGTCATTGATCTGCTGGTTAGTCAGCAGCTTCGACCCTTTGTTGCCAATGTAGCTCACGTCCACGGTCAGGTTGCGCACGATCTCACGCTGTACGGACACGTTGAAACTCTGAATATAGGGCGTCCGAAGAGCGTTGGAGTAACCCACAATCCCCGCGCTGCGGTTCGTCAATGGAACCGGAGAGAACGGCACGGCGCCGCCTGTGGAGACCGGCACGAGATTCGAATTTATGTTTGCCAGATCCAAATACGTGGATGGAGTATATGTGACATTGAGCGTCTGTCCAGGAAGGTTGCCGATGTTGGTGTTCAGAGTGAGGAAATCAATGTTTCCGGCATAGTTCACGCCATACCCAGCACGCAGGATCGTGTCCCGCTTAAACCAAGGCAAGTTCCAACTGATGCCTACCGACGGAGCGAAGTTATTCCAATCGTTATTGTAGATCGTCGTACCGGGATTGGCCGAATCTTTCCCTACGAATTCCGTGGTCGTCAGCGAGCCATTATTCGTGTAGGGCGTTCCAGTATTCGCGAAACTCGTTCCGGAAATTCCAAAGAGTCCGGCCTGGCCGCCCCTAAAGCGGCCTCCCAAGCCGTTGCTTTCGTAAGGCGTACCAAAGAAATCGTAGCGCAATCCCAGATTAACGGTGAAGTTTCGCGAGACCTTCCAGTTGTCTTTGAAAAAACCTGCCCAGGCGTTGGAGTGGTTATCGCGGCCGAACAGGATGGATTTGGTGTAGGCGGTCCAGTCTGTCTGGGTGGGACTGTTGACATAAAACTGCTCCTGGATGCTGGCTACCGAGCCGGCGAGATTCGCCAGCAGATCCTGCGCCGTCGTGATGTCAGACGGATTTAGGCCGGGGAAATTGGCGCTGGTGACATTCGGCACACCAACGGCGCCCACGCCTAGTGTCACGAATGGACGTGTGGTTTGCGCGCCACCGCTATTCTCTGATCGGGAGCTGGTGTAGTCCGCCTCGAAACCGGCGGTGAAGGAGTGGGCTCCCTTGTTAAAGCTGAAGGTGTCTGCAATCTGTGTAAACGGACTGATGGTCTGCCGCGGCGAGGATACGTTCATACCAGCGTAGAGTCCCAGACCCGTTAGGCCGCTGCCCAAGCTGGCGCCAGGCTGCGTGTACAGGAACTGCCCGCCCACTTGCGGGAAGCTCGCGCGCGCCGCCTGCGCTGTGGTGGCGAGGTCCGTTTCTCCGGCGCCGTTCCAGCAGCATCCCAAGTCAAGAGGCGAGGTTCCCTGCCACGTATCACGCTTCAGCCCGAAGCGGAATTCGTTCAGCATTGAGGAGGAGATAACTCTTGACCACGACGCGGTGTAGAAATCCGGGTACCGCTGAACGTCGCCGAAGTATCCGGTGGGAAAATCGGGAAGTCCGGTCTGGCCAGTGACGCCATAGTCGTGTTCCCGCGTCATCACGAAGTTGAGTTTGTTGTTGTCGTTGACCTGATAGTCGAAACGGGTAGTGATATGGTTCCGGTTGGGATTGGGGCTCTGGCCCGTGGCGCCATCGATGCCGGCGTCTCTGCGCTGCCACCGGAAGCCAGCGGTGTTCAAACCGTCGCCGACGGTGTAGTCGTTCGGCAGCGGCATGTATTTACCTAGATATTGCGGTCCAAACCAGGTGGGATCGATCTTGGTGCGATTCGGGTCCCTAACGTCGCTGAACACGTTGAAGGAGTTCAAGAATAACGGGGTCCCATTCGACGAGGTCAGTATATTGCCGTTTAGATCGACCGATGGAGTCGTCGAGAAGGCGTTGCCGTTTCGTCTGCTGCCGCCGCCCGGGGAACCGGAAGTGAGATAGCGGAAAATTCCTTGACGGGCCGGGGCGGTCAGGACGGTCGAGACGGTGGTCACTTTTTCCACGTATCGCTGGTCATCCAGCAGGACGAAGAAAAACGCCTTGTTCTTCTTGATGGGTCCGCCGAGCCGGCCGCCAAACTGGTTTCGGTTCAGATAATCTTTATTCGACCCGGTGAGATTCTGAAAATAGCCCAGCGTATTGAACAGAGAATTGTTGTTCGTATAAAACAGCGCGCCGTGGAATTCGTTGCTGCCGGCTCTGGTACGCATCTGCACCTGCGCCGAGCCGCGGCCCAGCGCAGGATCGATGGAATTCGTGCTGACTCGAACTTCTTCGACCATGTCCGGACTGGTGAACGTGGCGGAATAGGTTCCGTTATTGTAGCGGCCGTCATTGGTGACCATGCCATCGCGCGTCGTGTTTACGTCGCTCGTCTGGGTTCCGGCGAAGCTTGTAACCGGGCCAAACGGGCCGGGGACCAAGATGACTCCCGGCGTCAGAGTGACTAGATCCAGCACATTGCGCGTGGCGACCGGGAGGCTGAGCACTTCTTTTTCCGCGAGCACTCCACCGACAGACGCTGAGGTTGTCGCTAATAGAGTGTCAGCCTGCGCGACGACTTCGACAGATTGCGCCGCCGCACCCACTTGAAGAGTGAAATTGAGACGCACAGGTTGACCCTGTCCGAGCTGGACGTTGTTGTACGTCGCGGTCTGGAATCCCGAAAGCGCCGCCGTCAGAGTATAGGTGCCAGGCTGAAGGCTGGGGAATTCGAAGTTTCCGGTTTCGTTCGTAGTACGTACAGTAACGATTCCCGTGTTGACGTTCTTGGCGGTAATCTCGACCTTGGGAATCACTCCTCCATTCGCATCGGATACTGTCCCGCCAAGTGTGGCGTTGACTTGAGCCAACGTGTGACGGGGCACACTGAGCAACAGCAACACGGCCGCACTGCACGCAAAAAGGCGCTTCACGGGTATCTCCTCTTTTTTAGATTGTTCGAGTTTAGATTGTTCGGGTTTAGATTATTCGAGTTTAGATTGTTCGGGCGAAATCGTACGAGGCGGGGCGGGATTGTACTACTAACCAAAATCCCCAACATAATCTTGGGTGATTGTGGCGCTGCAGGCGGACAGAGTCAATCGTCCGGGCTTGATACCCAGGATCAATTAAATTGATGATGGCGTTGTGGGAGTATTATTTCCCAACCATGTGCTGTACGTCTTTATTGTTTTCCTGGCAGATGTATTCGATCAGCTCGCCGCGCAGCAAGCTTGGATGCGTGGTGAATTTCCAGGGTTTGGAGAACGTCTTGGGATCGTCGATGGTGTGCTCGATCTCCAGATGCCCGAAATCCGGGCGCCGGATGCGTTCCGTGACCTTCATGTCCGCCGAGTGAGGAACTCCGCCTTCATCCAGCCACGTGAGGTCGTTCTGCCCTACCGTCTCGACAACCAGGGTGTCGCCTTCCCAATGCCCGATGGAGTCTCCCAGCCAGGTGAACTCGACTTTTGGATCGTGCGGGCGTCCATCCATGAAGATTTTCCGCCAAATGTGAGCCCCGCCTTCATAGACAATCACGATGAGCTGCGGCGTCTGAACGATCGTCCAGGGATACGGCGTCGTGCTCATGCGAGGCACGCCCGGCGGCAGGCAGTAGGACTCCGGATCGCCCTTACTCAGAGCATCCTTGCGCTCCTGATGAATCTTGGCGGCTTCAGGCAGCATCGGTATGGGATTTCCCGCCGCGGCTAAAACGCCTGCCAGATCGACGTTCTCACGTATCGCGTTGGGCGACCAATTGCCGGACAAGTCGGGTTTGCCATCCGCGGTTCGCGGCGTGGGGCCCGCCGGTGGCCAAGCCGGTTTCGCCGCTGCCGGCTTGGGAGGCTGGGCTCCCGGAGCAACGGCAGTCGATTGAGCGCTTACCAAGCTAAATCCGGCGAGACAAAGCGTCGCCAGTCCGATGGTAGGCACCCTCCGGTATTGCAAATCTGTTTTCATCGTAATTCTCCCTCGAGCATTAGAAGGTGTGAAGGCGCAGCACGACCACCGGAATTTAGGATAGCCCTAGTCAAGCGGAGAGTCGATGGAGACATTCTGATACTGAGCATCAAATGCGCTGATACTCTCATTATAGCTTATAGCTCGATGAGCTTCATTCCAGGGACGAATTTCGCAATTTCGCCGTTCTTCAGCGCGCTTTCCAAGTTCCTGCGGGCGACGCGAGCATGTTCCCGGGAGAGCGTCTCGGCGCGCGCGGCCTCGCGATTTGCGATCGCATCGATAATACCACCATGTTGATCGATGGCGATGTGGAACAGTTCCCAGGATTCCGGCGCTACGTACTGACGCCTGACAAATGCGCTGGGGGATGCAAACGGAAGCGAACAAACGTGCTCCATCGCGCGCTGCAGCATCCGGCATTGGGACAAACGCAGGATTTCAGCATGAAACCTGGCGTTTAAGTCGATGTATTGCTCCAAACACTCCAGCGTCAGCTTTCGCCGCCGTACTAAAAGAACCAATTCTTGGTGTACGTCTTTGAGTTCCGAAGCTTCCGCGGGATCTTCCAATCTCTCCGCCGCCAGCCGCGCCGCCATGCCCTCCAGCAAGCCACGTAATTCGATCGCCTCATAAATATCGGCGGTAGAGAAACGCTGGACTACAAATCCGCGAGTCGGACGAACGGCCAGCAGACCCTCATGAGCTAAGCGCTCCAGCACGATTCGGAGGGGAATGCGGGAAACTCCCAGCTCGGCCGCCAAGGGGACTTCGCGGATCCGCTCATCGGGCTGAAAGTGTCCCTCGAGTAACATCTCGCGCAGTACGAGCGTAGCTCGGCCCGTTTGCGATCCGCCTCGATTCTTCGCCGGAACGGCACGGGGCGGCGCGGTACTCGGCATAGTCACTTTTCCCCGAAGCATTGAGTCTCCATTATTTGACTACTATCAAATGTCTTAATGCCGAATATCAGTGCGGCCCCATCGACTATTTCTCGATCCCAGACCTATACTTCTTTCAGCCTGAACTCTGACCCCCTCAGAGACAGGAGAATCCGGCGCTTCGGGTCGAAACGCAACGGCCTGGAGCGCTGGGCTCCTTAAATTCCCACCAGCTTCTTGGGCCTGCCAATCGCCGTTTCCGGAACGCGAATGGGTTCCAGAGACGCAATAATCTCGTCATGGCGATCTTTGAACCACGGGGGTAAGTGGAGCTTGGTGCCTAGTTCCTCTTTGGTTTCGTCTTTCTCGAACGATCCCGGAGCATTGCAGCAGCTTTCCACCAGAATTCCGCCCGGACACCGGCAATACATCGAATAGAAATAGAACCGATCCTTAATTTCAGACGCATCCGTGTAGCCGAGCTCTTCATAGATGGCCTTTTGCTCGGCAAGCGCATTCTGATCCGCCCCCCACAACGCGATATGGTGGACCGTACCGGCACCGAACGTCCAGCTTCCCGCGGGGCGGTCTGGCTCGTGCAGCAGCGTGACGGTCTTGTTGGCCCCGCCAGCTCCGGTTTCGAAACGATGATACCTTCCGTCCACGCCGGTCTTACGAAAGCCGAGCGCGTCGACAAAAAAACGTTCGGTTTCCTCCACCTCTCGGACCGAAAGCACTGCGCCGTGAAATCCGTGCGCCGCTTCTCCTTTGGAGATTTGCGGCGTGATCCACCCTTCCCTTTGATCCGCACCGTCCTCGATCACCTCGAAAGCCAAGCCCGCTGGGTGCCTGAACCGGATGAAGGATTGCCCAAACCGTTCAGCGGCGGGATCCTGGTCCACGTTGTGTCGCTTGAGATGTTCTTTCCAGAATGGAAGCGATCCCTTCGAGACGGTGAAAGCCGTAGCCGAGACTTGACCCGAGCCCTTGCGCCCTTGTTTACGGCCGTACGGGAACGTCGTCATCACCGAGCCCGGCTCCAGGTTGGCATTCGAGTAGTACAGATGATAAATGGGTATCGACCCGTCCATCAGAACGGTTTGCTTGGCCATGCGCAAACCTACTACTTCCGTGAAGAAATTGACGTCTTCCTGAGCGCCACCCGCACAAGCGGTGATGTGGTGATATCCGGTCAGCGGATAATTCATGGTTTCTCCTTAACGAACATGCGCAATCTACTATTCAAATCAGCGCATCCTAGATGATACTTCACGAGCACAGAAACAGGTTGGCAATCACGGACCGAAGCCATTTGCTCGCCGGATCTTGCGTGTACCGTTCATGCCAATTCTGCATGATGTAGTAGCTGGGCATGCTAAAAGGCAACGGAAGCACCTTAATATTGCCAGCGCTCGCAAGATGACGAGCGAGTTGCTCGGGAAGAACCGCCAAATAGTCCAACGTCGTAATGATGGACGCGATGCCAAGAAAGCTCGGGACGGCTAGTCCTACTTTGCGCCGTATATTTCTCTCTTCAAGCGTTTTCTCGACTACGCCGTGACCTGTTCCGCACGTAGTGATCCCCAAATGAGTTTCGTCCTGGAACTGGTCAATGCTCAACGACTCCCGAATTCTCGGATGGTCGCGGCGAAGTGCGCAAACGAACTTTTCCTTGAACAGCCTCTGCTGACAGAAACCAGCTCCCATCGGCAGAATGAACCCGACAGCCAAGTCCCCTTGACCCGACTCGAGGAACTCCGGAGTTTCGTCCGAGAGCCTGCGCAGATCGATTCCGACGTTAGGAGCGATTTTCTTCAACCGCTGCATCAGACGCGGCATAATTGTGACCTGCGCGATATCGGTCGAATATACGTTGAAGCGCCGGTCCGAGGTCAATGGGTCGAAGACCACGTGCAGATCGAGTGCAGTTTGCAGGATGTCTTCGGCGCTCTTCAACAAAGTGATGAGCTCCACCGCATGCGGCGTCGGGTTCATGCCGGATGAGGTCCGAACGAACAGCGGATCGTTGAAATGTTTGCGGAGCTTCGCCAGGCTCATACTGATCGCGGACTGGCTCAGATCGAGATTTTCGGCCGTTTGAGATACGCTTTTGGTTTTATGTAATTCCGTAACCACGGCCAGCAGTTTCAGATCGATGTTGGTCACGTCAGAACCGCCCCCCCGGGTATCGCCGTCCCTTAAACTCTGAACAGGATATCACAGAAATGCATGCATTTCACCGGCTGCAGCATGACCCAATCGGCACAGCCTGGGGACGGACCTAGCTCTGCCGGTTCCAAATGCATGCATTGTGAGCGCGGCCAGAGCCGGGACGTTAGTTCGCCGGAGCGCCGGGAATAGGAGCCTTTCCGTCCACGGCAAGCACTAACAAATGTGCAGGCCGGGGAGCGGCTGCGGGGCCTTTCGCGTCGCCACCCTTGGCCGCACCGCCTCCGCGGCCGCCCGCGGCTTCCGGACCGCCGGTGACGCTGATGTATTGCTTCCCATCGATCACAAAGGAAATCGGCGGTCCCATCTGCGAAGTATGGAGATCCAGATCGAGGAGCTTTTCACCAGTATCTGCGCGGAACGCGAGCAGCCGGTTGTTCACGCTGGAGAACACAAGATTTCCAGCCGTCGAAAGACTGCCGCCTGCGAACGGGCCGGCGCCTGCGCCCGCAGCGCGCCAGCGCTCTTTCCTTGCGATCGGATCCCACGCATACAGAACATTACCGCTAGGCCCGTCAGGGCCGATCTGCGCCAGAGGTTCGGGCTTGGGAGCGGCAGCCGCGGCTTGCTGGGCCGCTTGAACTGCCGCCGCTTCGGCGTTATCCGGCGTGCCGGCGGGAGCCGCGCCCTTGGCTTGATTCGCACCGCGTCCTCGGTCGAGCTGCCCACCGCCCAATGCAGTTCCCATGTTCATCTGGCCGCGACCGGTCGGGCCGATTTCGGTGGGAGCCGGGGTAAAGGTTTCCGCAGCGGTATAGTTCGATCCTTGACCCGCCGTGCCGGGGATGTAAACGAGTCCCGTCCCGGGATTGTACGACCATGGCGGCCAGACATGACCGCCGGAAGGGCCCGGATTCACAGTGACCGGCGTCTTCTTATAGCGCGCCGCCGGATTTACGATTGGATGTCCCTTCGCATCGATGCCCGTCGCCCAGGATACTTTTGTGATCGGATCCGCCGAGATGACTTCTCCCGTCAACCGGTCGATCACGTAAAAAAACGCGTCCTTGGGCGCGTGCATGATTACCTTGCGCTGTTTGCCGTTGATCGTCAGATCGGCCAGCATCAGGTCGGCGATCGAGTCATAATCCCAATCGTCGCCGGGAACTTCCTGGTAATACCAGACCATCTTCCCGGTGGCGCCTCGCACCGCGATGATGCTGCACGAGTAGAGATTGTCGCCCGGGCCACGATGCACATCCGTCCATGGGCCCGGCTGCCCTGTGCCCACGTACACGATGTCATTGTCGGCATCGTAGGCCACGCCATTCCACACCCCCGCCCCGCCACCGATTTTCCACCACTCGTTGGTCCAGGTTTTCGCGGCGGCTTCCAATTCCGGATGCTCAAATGGCTTGGATGGATCGCCCGGCACCGTGTAGAAGCGCCACAGCATCTTCCCGGTGTTCACATCGTAGGCTGAGAAGAAGCCGCGAATGCCGTACTCGCCGCCGCTGACTCCGATGATGATCTTGCCGCCCTTAATGACCCGAGGCGCCATGGTGATGGTGTAAGGCATGGTCTCAGGCGAGACTCGCGTTTCCCACAAGATCCGGCCCGTCGCCGCATCCAGCGCCCTGAGCCGCCCATCCACTGCCGGGGCGATGATTTTGCCTTCATACATCGCGACACCGCGATTCACAACTCCACAGCAGATTCTCGATTGCCAGACTTGCTGGTTCACCTCTGGGTCCGCGCGCCAAATCTCTTTTCCGGTCCGCAAATCGACTGCGTACACGATGCTCCACGGGGTAATGCTGTACAGCACGCCATTGAAGACCAGCGGCGTCCCTTCCTGGTGGGTCTGTGGATTGCCGGGCGCGAGCGGGATCTCAGACGACCAGGCCAATCCCAGACGGCCCACGTTCGAGTCATTGATCTGCTTCAATGGACTAAAACGCTGCTCGGCCCAGTTGACCCCGTAGGCGACCCATTCTTCGCCCGTCTTGCTGCCGGTTTTCAGCAAGCTGTCGTCCACGCGGCGCGGCTGCTGCGCCATCAACATCCAGGCTGCCAGCGTGCCAATTGCGATCAACAACAATGCGCATCTCAGTACGCGAGCGCGGAACATTCGTGGGTCCTCCCTGCTGCTGATTCAGAATAACAATATTCCTAAAATAGCTCCTTACTAGCCAGGGCAGCCCCCTCGACCAGCGCTTCAAACTTGGCCCACATCACCGGTTCGGGCACTCGCTCAATCACGTCCACCTGGGCAAACCCACAATCCGTTCCCGCGATCACATTTTCGGGTCCGACCAGCTTCGCGTACCGCACGATACGATCCGCGACCAGCCGGGGATGCTCCACCGTAATGGTGTGGTGTGTAATGACGCCTGGAATCAAAATCTTTCCCGCCGGTAATTTGGAGTTCTGCCAGACGCGCCATTCGTGTTCATGCCTTGGATTCGCGGCTTCGATCGAATAAGCCCCCGCACGCACCTGCAGGATCAAACCCACAATGTCGCCCAACGCGGCATCGGCCAGATGCGGGACATGCCAGCTTCCGAAACAAACGTGATATCGTACCCGGTCCTCGGGAATGCCTCGGAGCGCGTGATTGAGCGCGTCCACGCGAAGCTGCGCCCACTCCCGATAGCGCTCGGGACTCTGCTGGACCAGGTGATCGTACATATTGGCAAGCACCGCGTCGTCCACTTGGAGCAGCAAGCCCGACTGATAAATCTCCAGGTATTCCTGGCGCAAGGCTTCCGCCAGCGCGAAAATGTACTCTTTTTCGCTGCCATAGTACTCATTCACGCCGTCGTAGGCGGTGCTGGCCGGCGCGACAGCCGTCAGAAAAGCCTCTTGGACCGTGACTCCCTCCAAGGCCTTTTGGAAATTGGCGATCGCGCGGCGTATCGGTTCTCGATCGCGATACTCGATCGGCCCGATGCACGCTTCCGTGGGCCGGCCCGTGAGTACGCTCGGCATTTCCCGCGCAATCACGTCTCCGAACCGTTGCAGATCGCGTCCCAGCCACTCCACCGGCCTCAGTTGATTGGGGCGAATCTCAAACCCGCTGATACGGCTCAAAACATAGTTCGACCAACTGGATTTCCCGAACTCGCCGTCGCTGATTATGTCCACACCGATCGCGGCTTGTTTCCTGGCCACCTCGGCTGTAACGCGTCGCAGCGTCTCCAGATAGCCATCGGTGGTCGTGACATCCTCGGGGCGATCTTTGCCGGATTGCGCCAGTGCCTTTAATTCGGCGGGCCGTACTAAACTGCCAACGTGAGTGGTTAGGATTCGCTTTTCGCTTCTTTTCATAGAGACTGGCTGGGGGCGCGCCCCAAAGGATATCATGAACTTTTGCGGTCGCTTCGGAACTTATCAATGCAGTTGATGCTCGTCATCATCAAGACGAAATCAGTGATGGATTTAGCCTCTCAAGTGCTACACTAGCCCGTTTGGGGTCAGTTGAAATCGTCCGGATTTGGAACCAATCGACAATTTATGAGCCAACAGAGTTTAGAAACGCTTTTGCAGAAGACCAGCCCGGTAAAGCTGTTAAGAAATTCAGCTATTGGCCCCTATGTGTATCCTGTCGTGGCGAGTGAGTACACCAATTGGCGGGATGAACAGCGCGCTTGGCAGAAGACCTGCGTTCTCTTCAACCAGTCGTATCACATGACTGATATGTACGTGGAGGGTCCCGATGCTCTAAAGCTGCTCTCCGCCCTCGGCATCAACACGTTTAAGAATTTCGGTCCCAACAAGGCGAAACAGTTCATTGCCTGCAATTACGACGGATATGTCATCGGGGATGTCATTCTGTTCGGCTTGGAGCCCAACGTTTTCAATCTGGTTGGCCGTCCATCGATTCACAATTGGGTCCAGTTCCATTGCGAGACCGGCGGTTATGACGCCAAGTGTACGCGCGATGAAAGAGCGGCTGCACAGAAGGGTCCCGTGGTGCGCAAGACCTACCGTTATCAGGTACAAGGTCCCAACGCCCTGAAGGTTATGGAAAAGGTACTCGGCGGCTCGGTACCGGACGTCAAATTCTTCCAGATGGCAGTCTTCACGATCGCGGGGAAACAGGTTCGCGCCCTGCGTCACGGCATGGTCGGTCAACCGGGATTTGAGTTGTTCGGCCCCGCAGCCGACGGCGAAGCGGTGAAGGACGCGATCGTCGAAGCGGGCCAGGAGTTCGGGTTGCGGCTTTCCGGCGCCCGGGCGTATTCCTCGAATACTTTGGAATCGGGCTGGATACCTTCGCCTCTGCCGGCCGTTTATACCGGCGCGAAGATGAAAGCGTTCCGCGAATGGCTGCCGGCCAATAGCTACGAAGCGATCGGTTCCCTGGGTGGAAGCTTCTACTCCGAAAACATTGAAGACTACTATCTGACGCCCTACGATCTGGGCTACGGGCCCACCGTCAAATTCGATCATGACTTTATCGGACGGGAAGCGCTCGAGACGATTTCGAAGAATCCTAAGCGCACTAAAGTCACTCTGGCACTCGATTCTGCCGATGTGATGAAGGCCATGAGCACCATTTTCGACAAGGGTGAACGGGCCAAGTTCATCGAGTTTCCGTCCGCCGTATATTCAACATGGCCGTACGACAAGGTCATGAAGAACGGCAAGACCGTCGGCATCTCCACCTGGATCGGTTACAGCTCCAACGAAGGCAAGATGCTGACGCTGGCCATACTCGACAATGAGCAGGCGCAGGTGGGTAATAAAGTGACGTTTGTCTGGGGCCAGCAGCCGGGTACCGGCGAAAGGCCCACGGTCGAGAGCCACGTTCAGGTGGAGATCGGCGCCACCGTTGCTCCCGTGCCTTACGTCGAAGTGGCGCGCGAAGCCTATCGCACTAGCTAGACAGGGCGCATCTCTCTTAGTTCTTGAACAACGACCCGCGCTATGAGGGCTACTGTCGCGTGCGAGGCCCATCCGACCGCATAAATAAAAAGGGTCGCATCCGCGGATGCGACCCTTTCACTAGCTAACCGCCGTGACGCTACTGCGTCCTTGCTCGCGCTTCTTAGAACGTGAAACGTCCGATGAGCAGGCCGGTGCGCTGATTTCCCAGGGCTGTGGCGTTACCCAGACCCAGGTTGGTGCCAAAGCTCGTGAACGTACCGAGACCAGAGGTGTAGTTGCCGTTCGCCCCGGCAAGAGTGCAGCCGGTGATGCCACCAGAGCACCCATAGGTCGGATTGACCGGGCTGAAGCCCAGATTAGGATTCGGGAGGGTGGCGCGATTGAAGACGTTCTGGAACTCCATGCGAATCTGGAACGTGACTCTTTCCTTAATCTTGAAGTTCCGCGCGAAGTTCATCGCTTCACTGGGCCGGCGCGCGCCGCGGAAGAAAGAGTAGGTGCTCGTGTCCGCCGTCCAGGTGGCATCCGGAATCGTTTGCCAGGCGTCCGGGTTGATCACCACGGTCTTGTTCGGATCGAAACAATGGCAGTTGATATCGAGGGGGTCGGTGTGATGGACACCATTCAGATCGGTCCAGTTCACCGACCATGGATTCATATAGCTTCCATCCGCATTTTTCTTCAATTGGGAACCGACTCCAGGACCGCGGCCCAGCCACCGGCTGATGGAGTTTGTGGATCCGGCGCTCGGCCGGCCGAGATACGGGCCCGATTGATAGTACAGGGCGCTCGACCAAGCCCAGTCACCTAGGGCGTAAGACACAAGCTTGTTTCGGAGGATGGGCAGTGTGCCTTTGTATCGTGGTATCTGATATTCAAAAGAGATTCGCAACTGCTGCGGCGGATTCGCGGCTACCAGGTCTTTTCCGGTTGTCGGATTAAAGACGTCCGGATACCCGGTCAATGCAAGGTTCTTGGAGTAAGTGTAACCACCAGTCGCCGACAATCCATGCGAAAAACGTTTCGTCAGCGTCATTTGCAGAGAATCGTACCAGGATTTACCCAGAGGTGCGGAGGGTTGGAGGGCGCTGCTGAACTGCGGGAAAGGCTTGAGCGACTGTAACACCGTCGGGGCAGTGGCTCCAGTCGGGTATCCGCTATAGGGAACGGAAACTCCGTAACTTGCCAGGGTCGACAACTGGCTCGCCGTGAGCCGATTGAGGTTCGTATTGAGAAGGGTTGCGTCACTCAGCCCCTTCGCTGAAGTATCAACGGAGAAACCATAGTGTTGCAAAGAGCTTACGGAGACGGCATTGAAATCCTGGAAGCCGGTGGCCGCCTGCCAGACATTCCGGTTGCCGACATAGGCTGCCTCAATCACCAAGTTCCGGGTGATTTCACGTTGCAGACTCGCTTGCCACTGATACGTCCGGTCCGGACGCCCGGCGTTCGGGTCGATGAACGCCGCCGCATTCGTGTTAATTGCTCCGGCAATGAATCCCGCGGAGGGGTTTGACGTCGCGAGCACAGGATTGTACCGGCTTGGAATCCCGTCTTGCAATTTGAAGTCATCGAACCCATTTGGCAGAATGGGCGTCGAGATTGAATTGATGACGCCTCCTCCAGTAAACGGTACCGAGTCATAAGCGATCCCGACGCCGCCGCGGAGAACGGTCTTCGAATTCAAGCTGTACGCAATTCCGATCCGGGGACCAATGGCATATGGATAGTTGGAAGCGAAATTACAATTGCAGCTCGCTTCGTAGATATACGCTCCCGGTCGTCCTCCGGCAGCAGGATTGGGAGTTGTCGGGCTGAAGTCAACGGCGCGCCCAAAATCTTCTTTGGCATACGTGCCGTAATCCCAACGGAGGCCGTAATCCAGGGTCAGGTTTCGCCGGATGCGCCAAGTGTCCTGTATAAATAACCCCGTCTGAATATTTCTTTTGCGATATTCAGGCGGAGTGGCCAGAGTTACGCTGGTTACACTGCCCATCAAGAAGTTCGCAAACGCGAAACCTACGGCGTTGGAGTTTCCCGTAAAACCGGTCAGGCCGTTCAGCGACGGCTGCCAAGTGACGCCATTACCGGTCAAAGGCGGATTAGCCCCGCCAGGCGCCGTATTCCCAAAACTAAAGAGTCCCGCACTGTTGGTGTTGTTAAGGACCACCTGCTGGTTAATCCGATAGTCGGCTCCCACTTTGAAGGTATGGTTTCCCTGAATCCGGGTGACGTTGGCTGAACTCGTTGGGTGCCTTTCCAGTTGCCGCGAAATTCCGCTTCCAGAGCCCATCGCATTCAGACCGCCGATTGACGGACTGCTTACGACGGTCGAATTAAAACGTGGGAATACCGAATTCTGGGTCGTACCGGTCAATCCGATGTCGGCCGCAGCATTGTAGTTCGTTGTCACAGGGCAACTGCAAAAGTCGTATTCCTGCCAGCCGACGCCCAGGTGGAAGAGCATGGTAGGACTGATGTTGTAGTCGAAGTTGATGCGATAGGTAGGAGAACCTTCAAACGTGCCGGCGTTAGCGGTGATCGGTTCCGGGAATCCTTCGCCTAGACCCAGAGCCTGAACTGGCGACTTGGTGACCGTATCCAAGTAAGTAAACGAAAGCCGCGCCTTGGGTCCGATGTTCTGATCCATCTTCAATGCCGGCATGCTGGTATGCCGATAGCCATGGAACGGATTGAAATAGTTGCTGGTCAATACTCCGAGGTTAGCGTTCGGACCCTGCGGAAGCGGCACGTACTTGTTTAAGATATTCATCGACACCTTGTCGATAAGCGTCGCGGGAACCCGGTTGCCTGCAAACGGAGACCGCACTTGCAGCGCAGACCCGGGCGTGCAATCCGAACTAAGAGCCGCATTGCATTGGACCGTCTGAGTGCTATTTGGATCGAAGATCGTGCCTAGAGGGATCACGTTACCCAAGGGGTCTTTATAATCGTGGGTGCCAATCCTCAGGTTGGGATCCCCACCGGGCCCTCCCGCCTGGGAGATGGGGAGTAGACCGGAGAAGTCGCCTGCGCGGTATGCGGCGGTCGGCACCGTCGGAGCAGTGAAATCCGTGAAGTGATACTGAGTGTCGACGTACTGCTCCCAGTTGAAGAAGAAGAAGGTCTTATCTTTACCGTTATAGAGCTTAGGAATCCAGACCGGACCGCCTATGCTGGCTCCGTAATCATTGCGGCGGATGCGGCCCCTGGTGTGAGAGGCGGCGTCGTCAGAGTTTAAGATATCGTTGCCGAAGTAGTCGAACGCGCTACCGTGATACTGGTTGGTGCCCGACTTAATCACCTGATTGATCAAGGCTGCCGAGACGCCACCATATTCCGCGTTGAAATTGCTGCTCTGAATCGCAACTTCCTGGATCGCGTCAGGGCTCACATTCTCACGCGTGGTAATCGTAGGAAAGCCGACGTTCGTGACAACCTCGCCATCGACGCGGTATTGATTGTTCTGAATGTTCAGTCCGTTGATTCTCGGGCCGAATCCCTGGCCGAATTGATTCACGCTGCCGGGAAGGGTATAGGCGAGCGCAAATGGATCCCGGGTGAAGGTGCCCAGAGGCAAAACTGGAAGATCATTAATCTGACGCACGGTGATGTCGTGAGTCAGCGCGCCGCTTTCCGTCTGCAGCAGCGTCGACTCCGTTGTGACTGTAACGGACTCAGCAGCCGCACCGAGTTCCATGGTGACATCCAGGCGCAACGTCTGCGCCGCGCCGATCGTCACGTTTTCCTGGCGGAACGTCTTGAATCCTGCCTGGGCGACGGTAACCACGTACCGGCCGACGGGCATTTGCGGAATCGCATAGTTACCCGTTTGCGAGGTAACACTCGTGAACACAGTGCCCGTGTCTACACGGGTCGCAGTAACGGGAACACCTGCAATTACGGACCCGGACGGATCCGTCACAATTCCGGTCAACGTTCCCGCGGCAGTTTGCCCAAAGACCGCTGCCGCCGTTGCTATCAGTAACAAAACAAAACGAGAATTCATAAGCCTCCCATTAACACGTGCATGGCTTCTTTAGCTCAAGCGATATACGTAACGCTCAAAGACCCAATCTGGCTGACTGTATTACAGCTCGACCCTCATGTCAATGCCCGTCGCATTGAGAAGGGTTATCAGATTACCTGATGGGCCGAAGCCCACGCCCGGACTCGATGGAAAGAAAGCGGACGCGGACGGACTATGCTTAAAGACCTTGTGTTGTCACTATAGGACAGCTTCACTCCCGTTGTCGATAGTGTCTGGCTCATAGGTCCTATCAGAATCTTTGATAAGAAAAATTTAGCTTAGATGAATCCTGTATCCTATCAAGGGATCACCACGGGAGGAAACGATGCAGGACGAACATCATCGCCAGGGGCGGCGTGCAGGGATGAGAATCAGTCGGTTCACTATAGCTCTTGCAGCGGTCGTCTGTGCGGGGTCCCTGTCGGCACAATCATCGCCGAAGGCCGCCGCACCCGCGGCGAATCTCAATCAACTGATGAGGTCACTTTTCTTCCCGCATTCGAACGTGATCTTCTTCACGCAGCGCTACGACCCCAAGGACGTTAAGCCGGCGTCGGAACCTTCCGGATCAACTGACCCTCTGACGGGTGTATTCGGAGGCTGGGAGGCGGTCGAGAATAGTGCGCTCACATTAGCCGACTCCGCGGATTTGCTGATGACGCCCGGCCGGAAGTGCAGCAACGGTCGGGATGTTCCCCTGGCGAACGCGGACTGGGTGCAAATGGTGAACGGGCTTCGAGACGCCAGTATGTTCGCTTACAAAGCGGCTTTGACTAAGGACCGGGACAAGATGCTCCAGGCATCCGATGTGCTGGCTACGTCCTGCTCAAACTGCCACAACAAGTACCGCCCCGGTAACGTCGCAAACAGGTGTAAGTAGGTTAGCGGACTCTGCCGAAGCAGTACTGAAACTACTGAATCTTAGTGAAGGTTTCCGGGGCGCCGCCCCCACCTTTGCCCTTGCCACCGGCCTTGCCGCCACCGCCGCCGACCCTCTGCCGCAAGGCCGAATAGCTCTTGCCGTCTTCCGCCAAGGTCCATTCATCGTGCCACTGCGTCCCGTTGCCCTGGGTGGTTTCGACGACTAGCTTATTGCCTTCCATTTTGCCCGTGGCCTTGGCGTCCTTCCAGACGCCTTCGGTCATGGTGACTTCCTGTCCTTGGGTGGGATATTGACGCAAGATCACCATACCGCTCTTTTGCGTCTCTTCCATATACACGACGCCGTCCTTGTAGGTCAGCTTGCGTATTTGGCCGCCGTCTTCACCCTTCCAGGTGCCATTGAACCTCGAGGCGTCTTGCGCCATCAGCATAAACGCGGTCACGCCCAGCGCAACCATGGTCATGAACAGCGCTTTTTTCAAAGGGTGTTCTCCTTTGTTTCTTTGTGAGGAGCCGGTTACTTCTTCTCGGCCGCTTTGGGGTGGGCGCGTTCGAAACGCGACGTTTCGATGTAGTTCCGTACGGCAGTGTTTCCCTCGTGGCAGGCGTACTCGAACATCTCGTACTTGTTGTCGAGGAACATCGGATACGCCACAGTGTAAGAGCCCGTAGCCAGAACCGTCGGATCCTCGACCTTCATCGTGAACTCGATGGTATCCGGAGCCACGCGGGTGAACCGCTCCGTGATCTTCATGTTCGGGGTTTCGGGCTGAAGTGGCCCGGGAGATCCGGGAACGCCGGCGCTGGTATGTCCCACCAGGCCGTTAAAGTTCGTCGTCTCCACCACCAGCGTGTTGCCTTCCCAATGCCCCCGCGATTCGCCCAAATATTCCTTGATCTGGGGATCCAGCGGCGGCATTCCATTGGTCGGAATGACGCGGACCTCGTGCGCCATTTCAAGCACGATCATCACGTAGCCAGGCGACTGCATGATGCGGATGCCGTTATTGTAGTTGCGCGGTTCCATCGAAACCGGCATGCCACGCGTGATGCACCGATCCCAGGCGCTGAAGTCGTCGACGCTATCAAAAACAGTCTCACCCGGTTTGTAGCTGCTCTTCATCTCCGCCTGGAGTTTCTTGCCATATTCGGTGAGCGCGGGGAACTGGCCATCTTTCGGATCGACGATCAGCGACAGTTGACGCATGAGTCTGTCCGGGTAGTCCCTATCTGGGATCGGTCCCGTGCCTCGGGCCCGAGCGGTCATGCTGTCGAATTCTTTGTCCGTCCTGTAAAGCCGGTCGCCGTACTGCTTCGGTCGCGTAAGAGGAACCGCGATCAGATGGTTGATGGGCCAGATACCCTGTAGGTCTGGTTCGCCCCAAGGCGTCTTGGGCGGCGCATAGTTAGGGACGGGCTTCACGTCGTACGCCCAGAGCTGCCGTTCCTTGGCGGTTCCGGGCTCGGCTGGTGCCGGCGGGGCTCCGCGTCCGCGTCCTCCGCCCGTATTCTGGGCGAAGACTGTCGCCATGCTGATTACGCCGAAAGCCAGAATCCGTTTGGTCACTGTAATCCTCCAGGTCCGCAAATCAATATTACATTACCTGAATCACAGCGTGTTATTCTGTGAAGCGAAAACAACGGCGTACAATAGGGAGTAGATGATGCGAAATCGATTCATCAGCGTGATCGCTATGACAGCGCTGATGTCCGTCGCGCAAGCGCAGCAAGCCAAACAGGCAAAACAAGCTAAAGCCCAGCCGGCGCAACGCCCGGCCCAGCTCGCGCAGCGTCCCGCTACGATCGGGGGCCATCCCAATTTTAACGGCATCTGGCAGGCGTTGAACACCGCCAACTGGAATCTGGAAGCGCATTCGGCGCAGGCTCTCGACGACTTCTGGGGCTTGGGCGCGATTGCCGCGATCCCGGCCGGTAAGAGCGTCATTAAGGGCGATGGAAAGATTCCGTACCTGCCGAAAGCGCTCGAGCAGCGCGATAAGAATCGCGCGGCGTGGCCGGCGTCGGACCCCGAAGCCAGGTGCTTCATGCTGGGAGTTCCGCGTGTCACCTACCACACCATGCCGTTCCAGATCTCTCAGGGTACCGGCGACCTGCTGATGGTTTACCCATTCGACGCCACCAATCGGATTATCCACATGACGGACCACGGGGAACCGCCCGTGGATACTTGGATGGGCAAGTCCGACGGTACCTGGGAAGGCAACGTCCTAGTGGTGGTCACCACCGGCCAGAACGAAAAATCACAGCTGGATCGGGCGGGCAATTTTCACAGCAATCAGTTGAAGGTGACCGAACGATTCACGCTGTTGGATCCCACTCACATCCGCTACGAAGCGACGCTTGAGGATCCCAAGACTTTCTCCAGGCCTTGGACCATCGAGATGCCGCTCTATCGCTTGATCGACGATAACGTGCAGATACTCGAACATAAGTGCGTGCCATTCGCCGACAAGCTTCTTTATAGCGACTTGATGCACCTTGAGCCGCAGCAGAAAAACGCTCCGGATCCGAAAGGTTTTAGGGAGAGAACTCAATGAACAGTAAACTGACCTCGATTCTGGGAACAGCCGCGCTACTGATGTCGGTGGCATCGGCTCACCATTCCTTCTCTGCCGAGTTCGATTCGAACAGGCCGGTGACCCTCGAGGGCACGGTCGTAAAGATGGACTTCGTGAATCCGCATTCCTGGTTGTATCTCGACGTCAAGGGGCCGGACGGCCAAATCCAACATTGGTCGGTCGAGGGCGGTGCTCCCGGCGTCCTGCTGCGGAACGGCTGGACCAGGAATACGCTTCCTGAGGGAACCAAGATCGTCGTCCACGGATTCATGTCGAAGGATGGCGCTTACCGTGCGAACTCGAGGGATATTCAGCTTCCGGACGGCAAGAAACTGGACACGGGTAGTAGCTACGGTAAAGAAGTGCCCAAAGAAGCTCCCAAGAAATAGTCATGCGCAAACTCTGGTTGTCGGCCGTAATTGCCCTGTCTTCGTTTACCGCGTTTTCTCAGCCTAATGGGTGGAACGATCCTTTCCCGCCCCATAAGGTTATGGACAACATGTATTACGTGGGAACCAAGGAACTGGCGTCGTTCCTATTCGTCACGCCCCAGGGCAACATCCTGATGAACAGCGATTACGAGTCATCGGTTCCGGTAATCAAGGCGAGCGTCGAGAAACTGGGGTTCAAGTTCAGTGACATAAAGATCCTCATCGCCGGTCATGCCCACCCCGACCACGTCGGCGGAGACAACTTAGTCAAGGAGTTGACTGGAGCCCAAGTCGTGGTAGGGCGCGTGGACGAAGCTAAAACCAAGGACTTTCACCCGGAAGGAAAACAGCACCCGATCGATCGGCTGGTGGATGACGGCGATACGGTTACCTTGGGGGGAACGACGCTTACCGCCCACATCATGCCCGGCCACACCAGGGGATGTCTCGCCTGGAGTACGAACCTTAAGGAAAATGGCAAAACGTACTACGCATTTATCGAGTGCAGCCTGAACGGCCAGTTCCTCCAGTCCCTCGATAACTATCCGGGAATGGTCGATGACTTCAGAGCCACTTATAAGAAAGCCCGAACGTTTCCGGTCGAGCTGTGGGTTAGCTCTCACGCATCGTTCTACAACATGGCCGCGAAGTACGAAAAGCTACAGAAGCGCGGCCCGGGAGATCCGAATCCATTCGTTGACCCGGAAGGCTACAAGGCTCACGTCGATCAATACGAGAAGAGCTTCGAGGCCGCACTGGCGGCGCCGCCGCGACAAGGAAAAGGCAAAGGTAAGCAAGACAAGTAAGGGCCGAAAAGCCTCTTACAGCTCCGACAATTCCTTGAATTGTCCGTTGCTATCACCCAGCTTCTCTGCAGGCACTCCCAGCTTATTCAGCAACGTCAACTGAAGATTTGTGAGCGGTGTGTGTTCCGGATAAATCAGATGTCGTCCGCCCTTCAACGTCCCTGCGCCGCCGCCCACTAGGAACGTCGGTAGCGGACCATGCGTGTGCCGGTCGCTGTTGCTGATGCCCGAGCCGAACAGCAGGATCACATGATCCAGCAGAGAGCCATCGCCATCCGGAGTGTTGCGCAACTTTTCGAGATACTCGGCGAACAACTCAATGTGATGCCGCTGAATGCGCGTGCACTTTTCCATCTTCACGGAGTCGTTTTGGTGATGCGTGAGCGGATGGTGCGGTTCGGGCACACCGATCTGCGGATACGGCCTTCCCGTCTGCTCGCGGCCATATAAGAATGTGATCACCCGTGTCAGATCGGACTGGTAAGCCAGCAGTTGCAAATCGTACAGCAAGCGGACCTGATCCACGAAATTATCCGGGATGCCGGCCGGCTGGTGCACGTCCGGCAATTGCTTGGAACTCTGCTCCTCCGCCTTCTGAATCCGCCTTTCCACATCTCTCAACGCGGCCAGGTAATCGTTGACCTTGCGATTGTCGGCGGTACCGAGCTTACGTTGAAGCTGACCCACGCGATCGTTTACGGAATCGATCAGGCTCCGGTCCTGCTTGAGCCGCGCCGCGCGTACGCGAGCATCCGTGCTATCGCTCGATCCGAACATCCGCTCGAAAAGTACGCGCGGGTTATTTTCGGCCATCAGCGGCAAAGTCGGCGTCAGCCACGAAACGGTGCTGCTATAGGCGCAGCTATAGCCCAGATCGCATGACCCCAGGAGGCTGTTCTCGTCGGCCGTCATCTGCAGCGAGGAAAGCTGCGTGTCCCGCTCGAACGCCTTGGCGGCGATCTGGTCCATGGAGACAGCATTCTCGACGATGCTGTCCGATTTCTTCACGTGCACGCCCGTCAGGTAGCTGCCGCAAGCGCGCGAGTGGTCCCCGCCACCGTCACCGTACGGTTCTGCCGGATCGCTAAACAGGCCCGTGACGACGATTAATTTGTCCTTGAAGGGTTCGAGTCCTTTCAAAGTGGGCGAGAGCTCGAAATTGGAACCGGCGCCGGTTGGCAGCCACTTATCATAGATCACTCCGTTCGGATGGTAGACGACACCGAAGCGCTTTACAGGGGTGGTGGTCGCGGCCGGAGCAAATGCCGGAATCATGGCGTCGAGCAACGGTAAGGCGAGGGCCGTACCCGCTCCCCGCAGTATGGTGCGGCGTGAAATGGTCTTCTTCGTAACGAACCCGGAGCTCGTCATCAATGTGTCCCTCCTACTTTCCCGCAGTCCTCATCTGAAAGGGCGCGCTTTTCACGGTCGCCAGCACCAATGACGACCAGCGGAACCCATCAGCTGCCGCCGAGCGGTCAATCGCGCGCACCGCGGGCGCATCATAATACTCAAGTCCGCGTCCCAGAGCATATGTCAGCATTTTTTCGGTGACGGCCGTCGCGAATTGCGTTTTCTTCGCCATCAAAGCTTGTCGCAACTCGCGCGGTCCGTCGACTTTCGTGCCGTCCAGCAGCACGCCGGAAGCGTCAATAGCGCGGCCGGAATCGGTTGTTCGCCACTGCCCGATAGCGTCGAAATTCTCCAGGCTGAGACCCAGCGGGTCCATGCTCTTGTGGCAACTCGCGCAGGTCGGATTGGCGCGATGCATTTCAAGCATTTCCCGGACGGTCAAGGGCTTGCCCTCTTTGTTGCTCGACTCAAGCAAAGGTACATTGGGCGGAGGCGCGGGCATCGGCGCGGCCAGGATATTCTCTAACAGCCACTTTCCTCGAATCGTCGGCGAAGTCCGTGTTGTGTACGATGTGACGGCAAGCACGCTGGCCTTCCCCAGCAGCCCAAAGCGGTTCTCATCGGTGAGTTTAACTCGCCTGAAATGGCTCCCGTAAATACCGGAGATTCCATAATGCCGCGCCAACTGTTCATTGAGAAACGTCTCGTTCGACGTCAACAGGTCGAGAATGCTGTGGTCTTCTTTCAATTGAGCATCGAGGAACATCTCCGTCTCGGTCACGAACGCAGTGCGCAGATTGTCGTCGAACCAGGGAAACTTGGTGCTATCCGGATTGAGCAGCCATACGTTACGAGTCTGCAGCCAGTCTGCAAAGAAGTTTTGAACCAGGGACGCGCGCGCCCGGGAATCGGCAAACATACGAGCAACTTGCTGATCGAGCACCGCCGGCTCATGCAGCTTGCCGCGAATGGCCAGATCCAGCAGCGTGTCGTCCGGGATACTGCTCCACAAGAAGAATGACAATCGCGAAGCCAGCTCGACATCGGAAATGCGATAGACAGAACCGGGAGTAGCACCTGCGGGATCTGCCTCGATGCGGAATAGAAAATCCGGGCTGACTAACACGCGCTCCAGCGCCGAACGAATCCCGTCGTCGAAACTTCCAGCCGCGCGCGCACGGTTGTAGAACGCGAGCAACGTCTGCACGTCGTCATTGGTGGCGCCACGTCGATATGCCCGGCGCGCCAGATTGGTCGCGATCTTCTTCGCACACGCGGCTTCATCGGCTGCATTCGCAGGCTGGCAGATGAAAAGAAGCTTGCGGCTCGGCGAGTCGAGCGCCACTTTGCCTTCATATGGGCCACCGATCAGCAGCGCCGCAATGGCAATAGGCGAAGTTGCATTGTCGGAATTGCGGCTGTAAAGCGACAGACGATCCGGTCCCCCGCCCTCCGGCGCGGCGTTGTCCGACTTGAGCATGGTCGCCATCACCTGATGCAGTCCGGCTTTAACCGGGACGCGTGCCTGCAATGCCTCGTCACCGTCGTATTGAAAAGTCTTGGACGGCGATTTATCTCCGCCGATCTTGAATTGTGCGACGCGCACTCCATCCACGCGGACTTCGATATGATTCTGCACATTCAAGCCACGAATGGAGTTCTCCCAAGCCCGCTGCAGACGAAGCCGGAACACGTACTGCCCGTCGACCGGAAAGTAGTGGCGCGCGGCAATGCCGCCTTTGGTTCCCAGAGGAAAGTCTTCGCCCAAGCGATCCGTCTGGCGAAGATACGTCAGGTCGTTGGGATTATTCTTGATCGCACCGTAGCGCACGAATGCCGGTGGCATGTTCGCATCGCCCACGGCCTGGCGCGCGATGGTCACCGCCGCGGATACGTAGCGGTCTAGCAATGCCGGCGGCATCGAAAGCGCCTCCGCGTTGTTCTCGAATCCGAATGCCTGCTCATCCGGCGGCAGCATCGCTTGGGCATCCACTTCCACCGCGATCAGGTCCCGCACGGCGTTGGCATATTCGGCGCGATTGAGACGATGCAAGCTGGCGGTCCGGCCCGGGTTCACGTGAGCAGCAGCCGCCCGATCGATTCCAGCTTCCAGCCAATCTGCCACCGAATCGTAAGTCGCGTTGTCCGGACGAGGCATTCCCGGCGGCGGCATCGCGCGACTTCGCAGCTTCACGATGACCTTTTCCCACGCCTCAGCCGAGTTCGCGACCTGCGCCGTATCCGCGCGATCCAGCATGAGGTTCGCGGTCTTCAGCTTCTGGTTATGGCAGGTCACGCAGTACTTGTTCACCAGCTCGCCCGCCGGCGTCGCCGGAGACGTTGTCGGCGCTTTATCTTGAAAACCGAACGCCGCAGCAGCGAATACCGCGAAACAGGCCGTCCCTATCCCAAAGATATTTCGATTCGTCATTGCGCCCGGCACTTATTCTGAGCCTCGCAGGCGACGCCTAACTTGGGATCCGCTCCGTGCTTCAGCAACAGATCCACGCCTTCCTTATTAAAAAGGACGCCGCCCAGCCGGTCGCCTTGACCGTTGGCCGCGCGGTAGGGTGTCACGCCGGCCTTACTCAGCGCATTCACGTTCACCCCCAGGTCGATCAATTGTGCCAGAAGCGTATTCCAACCCCGATACGCCGGGCCGAACAACGCGTTTTCGCCAAATGTAGTCTCGCCTTTCGGGTCCAGCCCCAGATCCAGCAGCAGCTTTACCGCATCCCGCGCCTGCGCCTCCGTAACCAGCGACTCTCCGATGCCATGGTTCAACCCGGTCGCAGCCATGATGGCGGTCGCATTTGTCGACGTCGCGATTTTTGGATCCGCGCCGGCCGCGAGCAGAATTCGCATCATCTCCACGTCGTCAACCGAAGCGGCCAGCAGCAAGGCGGTCGCGCCGACGCAGTCGGTATATCCGGTGGCAAACGACGGTTGCCGCTTGGTCATGCGCGCGTTCACGTTTGCGCCGTGAGCCAGCAGGGCCTTCACCAACCTCAGCTTGGCCTGACGATCCGGAATTCCCGACATCGGGTCTTCGAAACCGTATACCGGATTCGCAGCGTAGCCTTCCCAAGTGGTGGACGCCCAATGCAGCGGCGTAAAGCCCGCAGCGTCGACGTTGGGATCGGCGCCGTGATCGAGCAGATATAGGGCGACGTCCACTTGGGCCCGCAGAGTCGCGACCAACAAAGGAGTATAGCCGGGAGACCCTCCAGCCCTGACATTCCTGGTAACTCCAACGGTAACAACTGGCTCGTCGCCGTCGCCAGGCTGTGTCTGGCTGGGCTGAGTCTGGATATTCACATCGACGCCCGCCGCCAGCAACAACTGGATCGTCTCCAGGTCCCCGACCCGCGCCGCGAAGTGCAACGCCGTAAATCCATCTCTGGAACGAGCCTTGAGATCCGCATGCGCCGCAATCAGCGCACTCACCACGTTCGCGTGACGTTCGGCTGCGGCCCACATCAACGCTGTCTGGTTCTGCGCCGGCTCTTTCGCATTGACCGCGGCGCCGTATTCGATGAGCAGTCGAACTGCATCCGCATTGCCGGTCTTCGCGCACGTCATCAGCGGAGTTTCACCGGTGGCGATCGCCGTGTTTGGATTGGCGCCCGATTTCAGCAGCAGCCGCACGAATTCGCCGCTTCCGTTGGTACACGCTTGCGACAGCGGCGTCATACCGAAATCGTTCGCCGTGTTCGCGTCCGCGCCGGCCTTCAGCAGCAGATCGGCGGTTTCCGCGTCGTTCCAGTGCGCCAGCCAAAGCACGGCCGTCGAACCGTCGCTCGACCGCGCATTGACGTCCGCCTTCTGACTTAGCAGCGAGCGAACCGCCTTTGCGTCTTGCGTTCTCGCAGCCTCCGGTAGTCGTGAATCGCTGGCGCCTGCGGCCATTACCGCCCCCGCGAAAACGGCAATCGCGAGCAGTGTAAAGGCCAATTTTTTCGCGAAGCAGTGCCTCAGGCGTCGGTCAAACATGCCGGCCCCCTTTCGTTGTAAAGCATTCTGCCCGCAGTCATTATACGAGATTTAAGCGGTCGCGAAGGGTCCCGCCGTTACTGGAACAAATCCATCTGCGCCGGGGTTCCGCCGTTGCCCCGCTCCCTACGGTCATCGAGCACCGTACGACCTCCGAGCGAAGGGGAAATCGCGACTTCGTGCTTGACCAGAGCCGGAAGATCGGCGACGGGCTCCATGCGCTTCTCCACGATTTCGACAAACTGATGAAGTCGCCGTAAGCCCTCGCATTTATCCCGGCCATCTAGCTTCGAGGCGTCCAGCGACGTCTGCAGCACCTCAATCGCCCGATCGTAGGTTTTGAGTGGCACCGGAAAGGGATGCCCGTCCTTGCCGCCCAGCGCAAACGAATATCGAGCTGGATCCGAGAACCGCACCGGCGCGCCATGCACCACCTCAGCGACCATGGCGAGCGTTTGCAGAGTGCGGGGACCGAGATTTTCGACCAGCAGCAAATCGGCAAAATCGCGCAGGTCGCGCTCATACGCCACCGCCAGCACGGCGCCTAGCCTCTTGAGATCTACATTTTCGGCGCGCACGTCGTGATGCCGCGGCATCTTCAAATGCCGAATCTGCCCCAGTGCGCGATCTGGACCGTCGCGCGCAATCGCCAGTAGAGAATCGCGTGCGGGCTTAGCCTGCAAATCCACCAGGTTCATAATCGGCCCCATCGGTTCGCCCACGATGCCGGTGTGAGGAGCTTCCACGAAATCCCGCACCTTCGCCGAGTGCCAATGGTAACGCCGCGCAAATCCCGACCCGCTGTTCATTCCCTGCTGCACCACAGCCCATTCGCCGTTCGCGGCCACCACGAACGAATGTAGATAAATCTGAAATCCGTCGGCGATGCAGTTGTTGTCGATCTTCGCGGTTAGGCGGCTGGTGCGAACAAGCCGGTCGCCATCCAGCCCCTGCTTCCCGGCGATGATCCTCAGCTCATCGGGGGTCTTGCGCGATTGTTTACCGCGGCCGCCGCAAACGAAAAGTCCGAGTTCCGAGGCTCGCGGATTCAGTCCGCGCTTCAGTGCGCCCATCACCGAGGTAGTGATTCCCGAGGAATGCCAATCCATACCCATCACGCTGCCCAGTGCCTGAAACCAGAACGGATCGCTTAATCGTGAAAGGAATTCAGCCTGACCGTAGTGAACGAGAACACTCTCGACGATTGCCGTGCCGAGCTTGGTCATGCGTTCGGCCAGCCATGCGGGAACGTAACCGCCATGCAGAGGTAGATCGGCAAATCCGGACCGCTTCACACTTCTATTGTGTCATTCGGCTCAGGAACGCTCACGCGACTTATACAATCCGAAGATGAGCAAGGAACCTACGATCGAACCCAAAATGGCCCATAGCAGCGAGTCCGAACTCTGCGTCGACTTTTGATTTGTCCCGCGACGTTTCTTGCTCCTATGGGCCGATCGCGGCGGCAATTCGGTGATGGGATGCTCCAGCGCTTCCGTGAGGGCTTCTTGCATCGAAGTCATAGCAGCGTAGTACCTCTACAGGTTTGATTCCCCAGCGCCGTCTCTGTTACCCCCGCAGCCTTTCGATTCGGCAGCTAAGGCGCGACGGCCTGGACCGCACCGGTTCGCCGAATAGTGCCGGAATCGATCGTCATACCGGTTCGTGAGACGGCCTGAAAGTACAGATCGTCACCGCTGATCTCAACCGTCAGGAAGGATCGGTCCTTATCGAACCCCGCGGCTGTTAAATCCGTTTTCTTGAGATTGTTGACACGCAGTTCGCCGGAGGCGCCCTCGGTGAAGTAATAGATCCCCTTCTGCGGTTTTACCCGCTCATACACGTGCTCATGTCCAGCGAACACCACCTGAACGCCATGTTTCAAAAAAAGCGGTTCTAGAACTGCGCGCAGCTCCGTTGAAGAGCCGTGAAACGCTCCCGATGAATACAGGGGATGATGAAAATAACAAATCTTCCAATCGGTTGTTCCGGCAGCGGCGAGTTCCTTATCAAGCCACATCAGCTGCTTGGGGTCCAGGTAATTGCTATCCAAAGCGAAGAAGTGAACATTACCTTTCTTATAGGTATAGTACTGCTGGCCGTTCATGTTGAAGAACTTGTAGAATCGCTCATTCGAATCGTCATGGTTGCCTAGGACTGCGTAAAACTGTACGCCCGCATCCAGCAGCGGTTTATAGGGAATTTCGAACTTCTTTTGCAAGTCGGCAGCGCTCTTACCTCCGTAGATGTTATCGCCCAGCGCGAGTACGAAGGTGAACGGGAACCGCTGGTGAAACTGAAGCATCCGTTGCGCGACCTCGTATTGGAGGGGTTGTCCCGTCCCCATATCCCCAATGGCCGCGAACCGAACCGAACCGGACTCGTTCGGCAGGGTGACGTCCTGCGCCCGCAGCGACCAGGCATAGCGGTTCAGCAGTGCGGCAAGAAGAAAAGTCCGGCGGCGCATGGTTCGCATACTTAAGGGAGTGCTCCTGGAATGAAGTCGACGACCACTCGGGCTTCGATGTCTTGCAAAACGAAATCATGGCCGATAATCCGATAAGCCACTTCTGGGGGTAGTTGCGGAAGGCGAAGCAGCAGGGTGGGGGGAACGGTCGTCACCGGCAAGTGCTCGGGATAATCGCTATTTACCGTCAGATGCCGGTCCGCGACGGGTTCTCCCTGACGGATGGTCTTGCGGACATTGGACCCGTTGGGGCCCTGAAATACGCTGCGAATCACGCGCCGAAACTCCTCGCTGGCTTTCGGCGTGAAGATGTCACCCTGCTGAGCGTTGGCGCGACTCTCCCGTATTTTTTGCGCCAGCGCCTGCCGGCGCGCGATGATCTCCTCGCGCTTCTTGGTCGTCCGCAATCGCGGCATGGCCTTTTGCAGTTTCAGGTATTCTTGCAATCGCTGGCTGAATTCACGGAACCCCGGCGAGTCGGGACTGGCGGGCTTAGTCTGTGGAGGATCGGCTGCCAGTTGGATCCTTGTAACCCCAGCCAGCACAATGAAGAGAACGGCGGTTCGCAAGAACATAAGCTAGCGCGCCTCTTGGGTCACTTCCTTAACGGCTTCTTTCACCGCTTCTTTTACGGCGTGCTTGACGGTCGACTTCAGGCTCCCTTGGGCTACAGCTTCCTTGCCCGCCCTGTTAACGGCCTGTTTAATCGCTTTCTTCAACGTCGTTTTCAGCGGCGACATCTCTTTCGCCAGGGCGCGGGTCGCCTTGGCAGTGGGTTGCGGCCCCGTCACGACGTTCGCTTTCACCGTGTCGCGAGCCTCATCAAAGCCGCTCGCTTCCCAGTCTTTTTCAAAGGTCGCGAGGAGCGTCTTCACCGCCTTCGGATCCCGAACGATGATGCCGATTTCGCGCCGCGAATCCAATTCCGCCTGCCGCAGGCTCTGGCTGCCCACAAACGCATGCCGGCCGTCGCGGATAATCGTTCGCGTATGCAAACGCATGCTGGTGAGCGGCGTCACGGGAAGATTTGCGCTCCGGGCCGCTATGCTTCCGATAATCTTGACGTCCAGGCCTGCTTTGGCACGCTCTTCCAGCAGATGCATGATCTGCCGGTCGGCGATCTTAGGGTCATAAATCCACAGTTGTTTCCGGGCGCGCTTGATGAACGCTGTGAGCTGCTTGCGCGCATTCGTTGGGCTAACGATGAATCCATCGAGCCCCCCCTTATAGGTCTTCCGATTGAGGTCGGCTTCGAATAACTTCACAGCCTCTCTCACGGTTTTCGCGGTCTTGGTCACAATGCCGAAGCCCCGGCTGTGATCTATATCCAAGTGAACGAAGTTGAAGGATAAAAGAAACAGTGTCCGGGAATCCACGATCAGCATCTTGCCGTGGTAGCGAATCAAATCATCTGCTGTACGCCCCACTGTGATGCCCGCTTCGAGAAAGCGCATCTCCAGGCTGCGCAGCCGGGATTCGCCACCCCGATTGGTGTGAGCGATCAAGGCTCGCACGGCAACGCCCCGGTTCGAGGCGGCTTTCAGTGCCACCTCGATCTCTTTCAAGTCCATGCGAAAAATCAGGATGTCGATGCTTTTCTTGGCGCTCTTTATGCCTGCGAGGAGAGGCGCAACGCCATCGTCCGGCTCAACTAGTAGTTTCAGATTCGGCCCCCTCTATCCCGTAGAAAGCACGTCGCGGGCCAGTCCTCAGGCCGCATATGCTCCTAATTCTTCTAGGTTTGTTGTCGCAATTCAACATCCCGACCACGCCCGGTCAGGTGACCATATTTGGACGTGCAAAACTCCACCTTCGGTTCGCAAATGCTGCACTTTGAGGTCCAGACTTAAAGCCAAACGGTCCCCTACGTGCCTCTCCGTGACTAGGAAAAAGTCGATAAACCTATGAATGTAACCCGTCACACGTTAAACGCCCTTTGCATTATAAGCGCCCTCGCCTTTGCGATGCCCGCCCGCAGCTACCAATCCCCCGACTTGGCTCCCTCAGCGCCGTTGTGGCGCGACCGCGGCGATGTCGCGTCCCTCAATCTTTTCTACGGGGCGGGCGGTAAAGAACACCAGCCGTCCGGAAAATTCACCTTCGTCAAGGAAGACAAGCAAGGGACCGCTCCTAAGTTCGAGGTTATCGACGAGGAAGGTATTCACTGGAAGGTCAAACTCGGGGAAGAAACCAAGTCTGAAACGGCTGCCAGCCGCTTGGTGTGGGCAGCGGGTTACTTTACGGATGAGGACTACTATCTGCCCGATTTGCGCGTGGAGAAGATGCCCAAACTCGACCGCGGCCGCAAGTTTGTCTCAGACGATGGTGTCGTCCATGGCGCCCGTCTCGAGCGCAACGTCAAAGGACAGAAGAAAAACGGAAACTGGAGCTGGTTCAAGAATCCCTTCACGGGAACCAAAGAGCTGAACGGTTTGCGCGTCATGATGGCGCTCATCAACAATTGGGACCTGAAAGAAATCAACAATGCCATCTACGACGAGAAAAGCGAGGGATCCCGCTACGTAGTCAGCGATCTGGGCGCGACCTTTGGCGAAACAGGCAATACGGTAGTCCGCTCCAAAAGCAATCCCGAGGACTACAGTGATTCCAAGTTCATCCAAAAGATCACGCCAGAGCACGTGGACTTTGTCTTGAGCAGCCGGCCGCTGTTCATCGCGGCGATTGACGTTCCCAACTACACCTCGCGCACGCACATGCAGGACATCGTCAAGGACATTCCCGTGGCGGATGCAAAATGGCTCGGCAAGCTGCTCGAGCCGCTCTCGGATGAACAACTCCGCGACTGCTTTCGCGCCGCCGGCTATTCGCCCGCGGATGTGGAGAGCAACGCCGCAATGGTCAAGGAACGAATCAGGGCCCTGAACGTCTTTTAACAGGACGGGTATTTTGTACCGAACAGACAAACATATATACGCGGTGGGCATAGTGATCTTGCTTACCGCATCTTTACCCGGCTGCGCGAAGCCGCCCACCCGGGTTCAGACTTCAAGTGAAGCGCCAGCCAGCGCGCCCATTCGGCCCGGCGGCTTGCGTCGTAACCCCGGGAAGATCGGGTCGCTCAATCTTTTTTATGGTCCTGGTGGAAAAGAGCACCAGCCGGCCGGGAAGTTTACTTTCGTCAAAGAGGACAAGGAAGGCAGTTCCCCAAAGTTCGAGGTCGTCGATGGGCAAGGCGTCCACTGGAAAGTCAAGCTCGGGGAAGAAACCAAATCAGAGACCGCAGCCACTCGGCTGATGTGGGCCGCCGGTTACTTTGTCGATGAGGATTACTATCTGCCCGAGATACGGGTAGAAAAGATGCCCAAACTCGAGCGCGGGCGCCAGTATGTCTCGAAAGGCGGCGTGGTCCACGGCGTCCGGCTGGAGCGGAAGATCAAAGGGCAGAAGAAAGCTGAGAACTGGAGCTGGTTCAAGAATCCATACGTTGGAACCAAAGAACTGGACGGCTTGAAGATCATGATGGCACTGATGAACAATTGGGACCTGAAAGAGGTCAACAATGCCATCTACGAAGAGGCGGGTGCGGAGCCGCGCTACGTAGTCAGCGACCTGGGCGCGACTTTCGGACGTACGGGTAATCCGCTCGTTAGATCGAAGGATAATCTGCGGGACTATCGCAAAACCAAGTTCATTCAAAAAGTCAGGACCGAAGACGTCGATTTCTACCTGAGCAGCCGGCCATTCTTTCTGACCGCTGTCGACGTTCCCAAGTATGTCACCCGGACCAAAATGCAGGACATTGTCAAACACATCTCGCGGACCCACGCCAAATGGCTCGGTGGCGTTCTGGGGCAGCTCTCGACCGAGCAACTTCGCGATTGTTTTCGCGCATCCGGATACTCACAGACAGAAGTAACAGGATTCACCAAAGTGGTACAAGGACGAATCGCCGATTTGAACCGCCTCTAGTAGCGCCGGCTATTTGCCAAGCTCTGGTTGTTGCAGGCTTCCCAACTGTAGCCCATAAAGTTCGGCATATATTCCGCCGGCCGCGAGCAGCTCCGCATGCGTCCCGCGTTCGGCTAGCTGGAAATCCTTTACCACGAAGATGACATCGGCTTTCTGGATCGTCGCCAGATGGTGAGCGATGACAATAGACGTCTTCCCTTCCATCAAGCGGCCCAGCGCCTCGAAGACCGCCTGTTCCGACTCGGCATCCAGGCCCGACGTGGGTTCATCCAGCAGCAGGATCGGAGTGTTGCGGATGATGGCGCGCGCAATTGCGATGCGCTGGCGTTGGCCACCGGAAAGCGAGACACCTCGTTCGCCCACCATCGTGTCATACCCGTCTGGCATCTTCTCGATAAATTCATGAGCGTTCGCCAGCTCCGCAGCCCGCATGATTTCCGCGCGCTGGGCTTCCGGCTTGCCGTACGCGATATTCTGCCAAATGGGAACGCGAAACAGAACCGTATCTTGAAGCACGAAGCTCATCTGCTCCCGAATAGATCGAAGTTTATACCCACGAATGTCGGACCCGTCTACCTTCACCTGACCGGAAGTCGGATCGTAGAAGCGCGGAATCAGGCTCATGATGGTCGACTTGCCGGCTCCGCTGGGACCGACGAAGGCAGCCACTTGGCCCGGTTCAATCTGAAAACTCATATCCTTCAAAATCGGATTATCCGGGCTGTAGCTGAAAGAGACGCGATCGAACTCGACTCTACCCTTGAAAGCCGGGGCTCGCCGCGCCCGAGGCAGGTCGCGCACGCGGCTGACGGCATTCAGAACTTCCTGGATGCGCTCATAGCTTACGGTCGCTTTGGAAATAGTGTCTCCCATCTTGGAGAGGTCCCGCATTGGCTTGTACATCTTGCTTAGGTACGCCAGGTAGAGGATTAGATCGCCCGGGCTGAGTTGGCCGGCTAGCGCCATGCGGGCACCGTATCCCAGAACCAAACAGGTACCCACGGCCGCTAGCACCTCGACCGTGGGCGACAGCCTGGCCTTGAGGGACCGGGCCTGCAACGCAGTGTCCACATTTTCCAGGCTTTGCTTTTCGAAGCGCTCTTGTTCATAGTCCTCGCGGGCGAAGGCCTTGACCACACGTATCGAGGTGAAGACCTCCTGGACGATGTTCGCCAGCTCACCCTCTTTCTGCCGCACCGCCCGCGATGCTTTCTTGATCCGCTTGGTAAAGAAAAATACGACCAGAAAAAGGGCCGGCACAATGGAGAGCGCGATCAATGCGAACCGGGCATTGTGGTAGAACATCCACGCGACCATGCCCGCGATCGTGAGCGCGTCCACCAGGATGCCAAGTAGTGCCGTGGCGATGAAATCTTGGACCGCTTCAATGTCGCTGGTGACCCGGCTGATCAGGTCACCCGTTCTTTTCTCGTCGTGTTCCGCCAAAGACAAATGGTGGATATGCTGATACAGCGTGCGCCGCAGATCGTGCATCACCCATTGCCCGACGCTGGTCGTAAGATATTTTTCCGTGTAAGAACTGATGGCCCCGATGATGGCGATAACCGCCACCGACACAACGGCAAAATTGAGAACGGCCAATTTATCCTGGCCCAGATGGCTTACGATCCCGGCCAGCCACGAGGGCAGAGGCTTCGACTGAAGCAGGTTGTCGACAACGATTTTCAGCGGCCACGGCTCCAACAGGTCGGTGACAGTTTCGCCCAGCACGGCCGCCAGCGCCAGGCTCATCGTCTTCCAATGAGGGCGCAATAGCTCAACCATCTGCCGCCAGTTGGATTTAGCAGGCGCGTTCGTGGATGCGGACGTTTCTGGCATCAGGTTTTAGTAGCCTCGCGGCGGGCTGCCGCTACCCGAAGTCCGAACCGGCGCACCCGTTTGAAATCTATCACGATCCCGGCCTTGGGTTCGAATAGAGCCTTAAAATGTCGCCAGCTTGCGGGGGTCGGTGCAGGGGTTGCCAGGGGAGCTAGAGAGTCCGGAGGGGGATGCAGAAGGAAACTCGCGGATTAGATGGGCTGGCTCAGGTTGCCGAAATTACTGAGCCAGCCCATACAGGACTATCGCGCCGCGATCGGCACGGTTATGGGCTGGCCGATGATATCTCCAGAGATCACCAGTTCCACCCGTCGATTTTGCTGCCGCCCCGAGGCGGTTTCATTTGAGGCCACTGGCTGGGTTTTCCCAAAGCCTTTGGTGGAAACCGAATTCGGCTGCATTCCCTGTTGCGTCAGGTAATCCCGGACGGCCGAGCCGCGTTGCTCGGAAAGCTGCTGATTGTAGTCGTCCCCACCGACGTTATCGGTATGACCTTCCACGTCCAGCCGCAGCCCAGGGTGCCCCGAGACGATTCCAGCCACCTTCGCCAACTTCTCTCGCGCTTCCGGCCGCAATGAGAACTTGGCCGTGTCGAAAAGCACATCCGACATGTTTACGATCAGCCCTCGAGCCGTGTCACGGGTTTGGAGAATTGTGTTGAATTGTAACAATAGCTGCGATCGAAGCTCTGTCTTGTCCGTTTCCAACTGCCGCTTCTCGCTGGCGATGCGATCCAGTTCGGATTGCGCGTTTGCCTTTTGCGCGTCGTTATCGCGTCTCAGGCGATCCGCCTCGGTCTGGGCCGCCGCCATCTTAGCATCGTTGTCCTGCTTTAAACGGTCGGCTGTCGATTGCGCGGTCGAAGCCCGTAGATCGTTCTCGCGTCTCAAGCGATCCGCCTCGGTCTTGGCCGCCGCCGCCTTAGCGTCGTTGTCCTGCTTCAAAAGGTCGGCTGTCGATTGCGCGGTCGAAGCCCGCAGATCGTTCTCACGCTTGAGGCGATCCGCTTCCACCAAGGATGCCTGGGTCTTGTTGTCGTTGTCGCGCTTCAAGCGATCGGCTTCAGACTGGGCCCTGAGCCGAGCGGTCTCTGCTTCTCGTGCGACACGCGCTGTTTCGAATTGCGCATTCGCGGTCGCGTTCTCGGCTACCGTCGTCGCATTCTTGGCGCGAGCGGTCGCATCCTCGGCACGAGCTTCGCGCGCTGCGCCTGCTTGTCGTTCGGCGGCCATGAGGTCGTCGTCCTGGCGCTTGACTGCGATGGCACGTGAATCCTCGGCGATCTGCACGGCCTGCCGGGCCGTCATGGTCACCGGTTTCGATCCGGCGTTGCGCGCACGATAAGCCTCTGACTGCTTCAGATTGCTTTCGGCTTTCTCGAACGTGTCGGTGGCAAAACGATCCGCGCCGCTCTTGCGAGCGATGTTAACCGCGTTGCGGGCTTCGTACAGTTCCAGAGGCATATTACTGTTGACCTTCAAGTCGAGCACATTCGCCAAGTGCTCGTATTGGCCTCTTTGAAGCAGCTCATACTTTGCATCAATGAGTTCGATTTTGCCTTTCGTGTCTGCGCGGACGACGTTTTCCATCACCACTACGTCGCTTGGCCGGGATACCGCGAAGTACGGTTCAGCCGTCACGATCAAGCCGAACGCCTGCAGCTCGGTAGTCACATCCAGTTTTCCGCTGGAGCTGACTCCGCCGCCGCGGAGAATTTCGCCCAGGTTGGAAGTACGGCCTTCGGGAGTGACCGCCCACAGAACGTAAGTGAGGTACTCGCCCCCGAATTGCGTAGCTTCCGTCATATTGCGGAACTCCACTTCAATTTCGATGTAGCCTTTCTTGCTTTCGACCTTGGCTTCGCCATGCGCATTAGGCATGAGAGCCGTACCGCGGAAGTCGATCTTGGTGGCGCCGCTGCGATGCTGGTAGCTGATCGCCTTCGCCGTGCGTTCCGTCACCGTGACGCGATAAATCGGCGTAAGTCCGGATGCGGCCCGATCCGCATTCTCTCTGCGTTCTTGAGTTTGGCTTGGCGCCGGCGCCTGGGCCGCCAGGACCCCGCTTACCGTCAGGAGTCCTATGGTGAGTCTTTTCATGGTTGTTATCCCTCAGTGCTTACTGGTCGCTTACTTCCCGTGCTTGTCCTCGGTCGCCGAGTACTTGTTCAGCTCATTGATGAGTCTCGCTGCTGCCGGAGGTATCTTCCGCCGCTCCATGACGATCGCGCGATTCTCTAGCCGTTTTCCGTAAAGATTCTGATTGTCGTCTAGGTCCTGGCGCAAAGTGGCGCCTTCCAGCGCGATCCCCGCGAACAGACCCTGCGAACGCGACCAGGACAAAATGTCCGCGTGCATCTGCGCATCGGTCTGCGCCGTGGCAGTGCGTCCCACCGGTCCCGCCGCGACGGATCCCTCGGCGCCTAAAGTGAACTTGCTTGAAAGCAGCTTGTCTGCGCCACGCGCGTTCATCACCAGCATGATCAGATCTGTCGAAGAGCCGCCGATCTGAAAGCCGACACTTCCGCCCTCAATACGTACCGTGCCCGGCGCCGACCATCCCGGTCCGACTTTATTCCTGCAGGAAAGAATGCCCTTCCCGTATTTCCCGCCGACAATGAATGCTCCGGTCTTAAGGTCCGGTACGATCACGATGCAGTGGGCGTGCTCCAGCATCTCCTGGGGAATGCCCTTGTCCGGCGCTCCCATCACTTCCGCAAACACCACTGCGGCCGATTCCAGTCGCTTTGCCGGCTCATTGTCTTTGGCCATAAGCGGCGCGATCGCGACGATTGCCGCCGTCACTAAAATTCGTTTCATTTCCTCACCTCTTTCGTCGCGAATAGGGTCGTGACTTCTGTAGAGGGGGCACGCCGGGCGCCGCCTGGAAACAATCCTTTGCGCTTGCGTTTTGTTGCCTTTGGGGGCTTTGCGACCGGCGTGATAGTCGGATTTGTAACCGTAGGCGGTCATATGACCGCGTGTGGTCAGGCGTGGCGGTCGCTATCGTCTGATGGCGGCACTTGCTGAAGCTCTACATGGATGCCAAAGCAGTGCAGCCCCATCCAGGCTGTCAGGAGCAATAGCACCACGGTTAATGCGGCCGCAATCCACAACGGCGGGACAAATAGGAAGAAGGCCCAGAGGGCGCCGCAGAACAACACCCAGGACCAAGTGAGTAGAAAGCGTATCATTGCCGCGCCTGGGTTTCGGAAGATGGCGTGACCGCTCTCAACTGTTCCACTTGGCCCATCAGTTTGGTCCATTCTTCGGCGGCTTTCTTATTTTTCCCGGCGACCGGTGCTTTCCGGTCTTTATAATAGGCCAGAAGATTTGTGCGTAGCCCCGGTGTAATTCCGGCGAACTTCCGGTCCGCAAGTTTTCCCACCAGTTGGTCATATGTTAGGTCGGTTCCCTTATACTGGCCGGCCACCGACGGTTCGCCCAAATCGAAATTTTCGTTAGCTAGCTGCAGCCGGTTGGTGTTCACGTTATCGAGCAGCGTGCGATAATTTTCGACGGTCGCATTGAAGCTGGCCATGAACAGTTTTTCCACCTCCGGAGTGGGCGCGCGGAATGCGAGCGATTTGAAGGGCCCCACCTTAGGGATAATTCGCAACACCCAGGCCACCAGCCGCGTACGAATCCCAGGCTTGTGATATTCCGTCCCCCACTCTTTTTCATAGCTGGCGCGTGACAAATTGTAGAGGAACTTTTGTCGTGTCATGCCGGGAACCTCTTTGGTAACCTGGTCCTTCTTGAGTTGCCAGGCCACTCGAGTCATGCCCGGAATAAGGGAGCCGACGCTATACCGGAACGTCCCGAGCGCCAGATCCAGGCTCCCGAAGACGTCCTTCAATTCCAGGCCGTAGGTGTCGCGGAAGGCGCGCTCCAGCACGGGTTTGGAAACCTGGAAACCAACGAAGGCCCGATAGCGATCCGGGGCGTAGCGCCCTTGGGCGACCTGCAGCACGTCGAAGCCGAACTCCGTTCTGAGGTGCGAGAGGGGATTATCCCAATAAGTCACTTCTTTCCCGAACTTCCTGGCGAGCTTCGGATACAAGATCGGCACGGCCTTATTAGTAGCGATGCGGTGGCCGTTGTTATCGGCGGCGTAGTGAGCCAGCGCCCCCAGCGCGAACGCGTATTCATTAATGTCTTGCGATTCACGTATCAAAGCCTGGATAAAATCCCCGCTGCGCACGTAATGCGTCAGATCGCTGAACAGCTTGCTGCTGAACGGATAATAGCCCATGTCCTGGATGATGCAGCCGCCATACACGTAGGCGTGAGCCTTTTCCAAATCCTCCGGCGTCGTCGCGGGGAATCGCTTGAGTAACAGCTTTTGTATGGAGGTATCCCACAAAGAATCGACGATTGCTTCGTGCGTGAGTACGGAATATCCGAAAGAAACGGAGGATGAGAAGGCGGCCAGAAAGGCTAGCCGGGCGACCCAGCGCAAAAACATTCTATTGGACCCGGCCGGCCCTCTGTGTACTCGCGGCCAGGTCGCTAAACTTGTACTCCAAATCGTGAGCCACCATCTTATGAGGTCCCACGAACCGTACATTGGCGGAGGATTCTGAGGCCGTCTGCAGCCACATGCCGCCCACGTCCCCGTACGTCAACACGATGCGGGCGTCCCGCAGCCACCAGGACGGCGCCTTCCCGGGTTCTCCCTCCGTGCGACGAAGCTGGTAGGTGGTCGCGTCAATCCAGATTTGGCCGTGCAGGAGAGTCTTGCCTTTGCGCTTCGGGATCATCTCCAGCACATAACAGCGCTGGCCGCTCAGGTCTTCTTCGCGGACGAAGCGAAAATCATAGTTGGCCGCGGTCAGATCGGTCGATCCATAGTCCTTAACGATGTCCGTTTCATGGTCCAGCATCTGGCGGACGATCTTTTCGCCCAATCCCATTCCGCTCGCTTGCCGGATCGCATAATGTTTCACGTCCGGTGGGACGAAGCTTAGGTCGGCAATTATTTCCGCCTTGGTGTCCTGCTTTTCTTTGCCGATTAGCTTGTAGTCGCGGGTAACGCTGTAAGGACGAAGCCGGGTGCGGTTCGCTTCTCGCGTTTGAGCCATCCTGCTCAGGATGGTGTCGACAGCGGGTACTGGGGGATCGCTCTCAGCCCATGCCAGCCCGGCTCCAACTACGGCCAATCCACCTAAACTAAGGCAGAGAATGCCCGAAATTCGCGTCCATGTACGCACGACCAAGCTCCCTTAATCAGCCAGCGATAAAGTCACTCTCGGGCCGGCCGTCACGGCTCCGACCCGTCACGACCGTTCCCGGAGCGTTAATTAACACGATTCCGGCGATGCAAGTTGGATGCCATTGTTCCATGAGCTGGCGGTTAAAGGTCACCACGGGAAATGCCCAATTTCTTCATCATGGCGTTCAAGGTTGTCCGTGGCATGCCCAGACGGCTCGCCGCGGCGCTGACCACTCCCCCGGTTTCACGGAAGACACGCAGGATGTAGTCACGCTCCACTTCCTCGAGCGTCGAACCGATCGCGCCTTGCTCCGCGTCCGACCGCAATTCCGATAACGGCGCGCGGAGATTCGGTCCGCGCGAAAGAATAACCGATCGTTCGATGAAATTCTCCAGCTCCCGTACGTTGCCCGGCCACGACCAACTCGACAGGGCTTTCATCGTCTCGGCCGGAATCTTGTCGATCGTTCGATCCATCTTGGCCGCGTACTTCTTGGTGAAGTGGCGAGCCAGGCTGGGGATGTCCTCCGCGTGGTCGCGCAACGGCGGCGTGATGATCGGGAAAACTTTCAGGCGATAGTAGAGGTCGCTGCGGAACAGCTTGTCCCCCATCATCTGAGTCAGATTCCTGTTGGTCGCCGCCACCAGCCGGACGTCGATAGGGATGGTGCGCGTGCCGCCCAATCTCTCGAAAGACTTCTCCTGGAGCGCGCGCAACAATTTTGGCTGCAGATCCAACGGGATATCGCCCACTTCATCGAGAAAGAGAGTCCCGCGATGGGCCATCTCAAATCGTCCGATCTTCTGTCCCAGCGCGCCCGTAAAGGCGCCCCGCTCGTAGCCAAACAGCTCGCTTTCGAGTAGGCCCGTGGGGATGGCCGCGCAATTCAGGCTGATGAAGGGGAGATTCCGCCGCGGACTCATACGGTGAATGGCTCGCGCGACCAGCTCCTTCCCCGTGCCGGTTTCCCCCAGGATCAGTACCGTCGCGTCGGTGGGCGCCACTACTTCCACTTGGCCCATCACCCGCTTCATGGCGGTACTGCTGCCTACAATCTCCTCGAAGTTCTGCTGGACCTCAACCACTTCCTCATTGATGTTTTCCAGCCGGTCGCGACCCCGCAGGTCTTGTACGAAGGTGATCCACCGGAACGGCGAAAGCTTTAACACCGCCGTGGCGACCAGCACCGGCACACGAGTTCCGTCTTTGCGAATTAACTCTTTCTCAAACGGTGTGCAGGCGCCGAATCGCAGCCCTTCCTCGTGGGCGATTTCATCCAGAGCTATATATTCCGGAGGCGTAAGATCGGGCCAGTGCAGCCGGCCTGAGTGCAAATCGTCGCGCGTGTACCCAATCAGTTCAAGAAACGCATCATTCGCCTCGGGAATGTGGTCAAACTCACCGGAAACAATTCCGGCGATGGTCGATTCCACGGGAATCGGCCGCTGACGCGCGCGGCTGCGACGCAACTTTTCATCCCTCTCGTGGCGGTCGCTAAAGTCACGAACTACCCGGGCGAAGCCCTGCAAATTTCCACCCTCGTCTTTTAGGGCCATGGTAATGACGTTGGCCCAGAAGCGCGACCCGTCCTTTTTCGCATGCCAGGTTTCCGTACCGGCATGGCCCTCATCGGCGGCCCTCTTTAATTCCTCGTCCAGTCTGACGCGCAGCGTGTCTTCATCGGGGTAGAACAGAGAGATGTGCTGTCCAATGACCTCGGCGCTCTGATATCCGTAGATTCGTTCTGCTCCCGCATACCAGGCTGCCACCCGTCCCTCAGTATCTAGAATCAGCAACGCGTAATCCTGCACCCACGCGGGAATGTTGGCCGTGTCATGCAGGACCAGCAGATGACGCACCGGCAGCACGTTCCCCTTGGCGGTGTACCCCACTTCCTTGGCGTCTCCATCCGGGCCCATCAGCCGAAGCGTTCCTTGCTGCTCGCCATTTTCGAGAAACGCTTGCCACCGCTCTGAGATCTCCGGTTTTATATCTGGAGCTGCAAAATCGTCCAAGCTGCGGCCGATAATCTTCTCCCTGGGAAGTCCCAGGAGCTTACTGGCGCCCACACTGGCATCCCGATAACGGCGCTCGTCGTCAGCGAGCAGAATGGGCGTGGAAGGATGGAACACGATCGCGCGGAACAGCAGCTCGAGTTCTTTCGGGCCGTTTTCCGCGAGCCAACTGGCAACCTGCGGCTGAGAAGCCATTGCTCGTTCCTCCTTTACCCCGTCGATCCAGGAGGCCGGCGGCCTGCAGAACGCGCGGTTCGCGTTCCGCAAACAGAGGGAAGCCAAGAAATGGCGGTCCACTTAACCCTAACACCTTCTTCGTGACCGCATTTGGTCACCGAAGTTGACAGGCAATCCCTGTTTCTGCCGTATTGACGATTGGGTGCGGGATTGCCTGTTAAAAGGTCATGAACCCGCATCGCGCCGGCAGGAAGCGCTGAACGGCGTGGAACTCCTCCACGGCTGCCGGGCGGAACACGGCCCTCTCGAGTTGCGCATCCAAACCACCGACAGCCTGAACGGATTCATGGTGTATATCGAGGATCCGCGTCTTGAAAATCCTCGCGTGTACGAGGAGTCCGTGCAGAGCACCCTCGACTCGGCGAAAGATCATTTAGTCCTCAAAGCCGGTGAATATCTCGATCGCCAGCAGGAAGCCGCTCAGTATGAAACGGAGTGGAGATGCTCTTGAGGCTCGCCAGGATTCCGAACGGCTTGGAACACGAAGTGCCCCATGGATCGTAGAGGAGTACGTAAAGTGCCTTTAATAAATCTGGTTTTCGCGCTGATTGTCGTTGGCGTAATCCTGTGGATGATTAATCGTTTTATTCCCATGGCCTCCAGTATCAAGACGATTCTGAATATCGTCGTTGTCGTGGCCGTAGGAGTTTGGGTGCTGCAGGTCACGGGACTTTGGGGTCCTATTTCCAGTTATCGCGTTTCGCGCTGAGAGCCGCCCTGCGTGATTGACCGTAAACGGTCATTTGACCTTGCACGGTCAGTCTGTTCCGCGCTGCCGCCGCTAGGCGCAGGGCTCACTTGATTTGCCCGGTGGACCCCTGAGTGCTCTTACCGCTGGTGGAGGAGAAACATCCAATGAAGATTTCGAGAATAACATCGACAGTTTTTTGCCTTACCCTGTTAGGCGCGGCGTTTTCGCCCCGTGTCAAGGCTGACGATCACGACAAGAAGACCACCATCACTTTTAGCGGGCCCGTGGAAATTCCGCCGGTCTACATCACCGGGATGAGAGTGCTGCCAGCGGGGACCTACGTGTTCAAGCTGTTGAACTCATCATCCAACCGCCACATCGTCCAGATCTTCAATAAGGATCAGACCAAGATTTACGCCACCATACTGGCCATTCCGAATTATCGCCTGGTTCCGAAAAACAAGACCGTCATTACCTTTAACGAGGGCTTGAAAGACCGTCCGCAACCGATCCGCGCCTGGTTTTATCCCGGCGCAAACTGGGGCGAAGAATTCGTCTACCCGAAAGCTAAGGCTGTGCAACTTGCCAAGGTGACCAAGGTTCCGGTATTGGCCCTCCAGGCCGACGTTCCAGTGGAAGTCGCGAAACCCGAAGAACCGCAGATCGCGGCCGTCCTGCAGCAAGCACCCGTTATGGCCGTTCGGCCGACTGGAGAAGTTGTGGAACTCGCCCAGGTGATCCAAAGCGAGCC
>JAICXC010000037.1 GCA_025980665.1 Bryobacteraceae bacterium | reverse complement strand
TTTCTATTGCTGATGTACTCCGGCTCCGGGCACGAAAGCGTCCGGATCGTCCTCTGCGCGCTTGGGGCGGATATAATCGATACATGCGTTACCTCGTTGTAGTCGTGGCGGGACTGGCGACCTTCGCCCTGGCATCGCAGGCGGATGTTGTCACGATCGAGCAGATTATCGCCAAGGTGAATGGAGACATCATTACCAACATCGATCTCGATCACGACCGGGCCGATCTTGAAAAGCAGTTGCGCACCAATGGCTACAGCGGCAAGCGGCTGGAAGACGCCGTCAAGGAAGAGACTCCCAATCTTCTTCGCAATAAGATCGATAACCTTCTGCTGGTCCAGAAAGGCAAAGAGCTGGAATTGAAGGTGGATGCCGATGTCAACAAGTACCTCGCCGACCTGCAGCGCCAGACCAATATGGCCGATCCGGAGAAGTTCCAGGCCCTGGTAAAACAGGAAACCGGGAAATCCTATGAAGACTTCAAAGAAGATCTAAAGAGGAATTTCTACGTTCAGGGAGTGGTTCGCGAAGAGGTGATGCGCAAGATCCAATTCAAGAACGACGAAGTCCGCGCCTACTACGACGCGCATAAGGACGAATTTCAGCGCGAAGAGCGTGTGTTCCTGCGGGAAATCACGGTTTCAACGCAAGGCAAGCAGGACGATCCGGTGGCCCTCGCGGCGGCCCAAAAGAAAGCCAAGGACCTGGTGGATCGGGCCCGCCGAGGGGAACGCTTCAACGAACTGGCGCAAGCCAACTCGGATTCTCAGACGGCGAAAGATGGCGGCGCGCTCGACCCATACAAGAAAGGCGAACTGGCGCCGGCAATCGAAGCCGCGGTTTGGGATAAAGAACGGGGGACCGTCACCGATCCAATCAACATCGGCAACGCCCTCTTGATCCTGAGAGTCGAGGATCACCACAAAGCCGGCTTGGCGGATTTCGAGGAGGTGCAGAGCGAGATTGAGAACCGAATTCTAGGTTCCCGTCAGCAGGTCGCGCTGCGCGCCTACCTCACCAAGCTGCGCGACGTCTCTTTCCTCGAGATCAAACCAGGATTCGAGGACACGGGCGCCGCTCCCGGCAAGGACACGAAATGGACCGATCCGGCACAGCTCAAGCCGGAGACGGTGACGAAAGAACAGGTCTTGCAGAATCCTTCGAGGAAGAAAGTCATGGGGATCGTTCCGATTCCAGGCACGAAATCATCGGGATCTTCCTCTTCGCGCTAGCGATCAATGAAATCGCCCTATCTTAGCGAGCTCCAGCCCAACCAAACCATCCAGGGCACGTTCCTGGTTTCGTATAAGGATGTGCGCCAGAAGAAATCGGGCGATCCATATCTTTCGCTGACACTTACCGATCGCTCGGGTGAGCTGGATGCCAAGATGTGGGATAACGCAGCGGACGCGCTCGATACCTTCCAGCGCGACGACTTCGTGCGCGTCAAAGGGTTGCTGCAGATCTTCCAGAATCGTCCCCAGCTCACGTTGCACAAGATCCAGCCGGTGCCTGAATCGGAAGTGGATCTGGCCGATTACCTGCCGGCTTCCAGGCGCGACCGGGATGAAATGTTCCGCGAGGTCCAGGGATGGATCGCGGGCATGTCGAATCCGCAGTTGAAAGGTCTACTGGAAGCGATCTTCGCGGATCAGGAAGTCGCGCTGGCCTACCGCACGGCGCCGGCCGCCAAGACGGTTCATCACAACTGGATCGGCGGCTTGATCGAGCACGTGCTTTCGCTTTGTAACCTGGCGAAGGTGAGTGCGGCGCATTATCCCCACATCGATTTCGATTTGCTGCTTACCGGCGTGCTGCTGCACGACATCGGCAAGATCCGCGAGTTGCACTACGCACGCAGTTTTGGCTACACCACCGAAGGCCAGCTTCTGGGACATATCCAGATCGGGACGCAGATGGTTCTCGACAAGATGCGGCTGATGCCTGACTTTCCGCCACGCCTGCGGGAGCTGGTGGTGCACATGATTCTCTCGCATCACGGAGAACTCGCGTTCGGTTCACCGAAAATCCCGCTGTTTCCTGAGGCTCTTCTGCTGCATCTGCTCGACAATATGGATTCGAAGATGGAATGCATGCGGTCATTGATCGATCGCGATCCGCACTTGACGGGGGAATGGACCGGCTACAATTCGGCGCTCGACCGCAGCGCGCTGAAGAAGAGCCGATATCTGGATGGTTCTCCCGAACCGGTAATCGAAGCGCCGGCCGCGCCGAAACCGGCGCCTCGAGCGCCTGAGCCAACGTCGGTATTTGCCGATAAGCTGAAAGGTGCGCTCGGCAGCAACTCTTGAAAAGGCCTGCCGCATCCTCCAGGAGCCTTCCGCCCGCTCTCGAACTGACATGCCTTCGGGCGCTGTGGCAACTGGGCGAAGGCACTGTTCACGATGTTCGAAAGGCGGTATCGAAAGAGCGCATTCTGGCGTACACCACGGTCATGACGCTGCTCGATCGTCTGGAGAAGCGGGGCTTCGTCACGCGCCGCAAGCCAGGACGTTCTTACCTGTATCGCTCCAAGGTCAGCCGCGACACGGTGCGCGCGCATGCAGTGAAGCAGCTTCTGGATGGCTTCTTCGATGGATCGGCGGACGCGTTGCTGAACTTTCTACGCCAACCGCGAGAGCCTCGCGCTAAGATCTAAAGTAACTTCGTACGTTCGATGGCAAAATTCAAACCGGCGGGTTCCAGAAAAAAGAAGACTGACTCCAAGCGGGGTCTGCTTCCATGCGCGGTCATCATCGCCTTGGGCTTCGGCCTAATTTTCTGGCTGTTTTATCTAGTGTTGAGATCCGGAAACGGAAGTTAAGGACGAATGCGAATCGATCAAAGACAACCCGCCCAACTGCGGCCGGTGAAAGTCACCACCGAATACCTGTTGACCGCCGAAGGCTCGGCGCTGATTGAGGTCGGCAATACGCGTGTGCTGTGTGCTGCCTCGGTGGAGGAGTCCGTGCCGCCGTTCCTGCGCGGATCGGGTAAGGGCTGGGTGACTGCCGAATATTCCATGTTGCCGCGGGCGACTTCGACGCGTACGGCTCGCGAAGTTTCCAAGGGCCGGGCTTCTGGACGGACCATGGAGATCCAACGGTTAATCGGGCGGTCGCTACGATCCGTGATCGATATGGATGCGCTCGGCGAACGCAGCGTAATTTTGGACTGCGATGTATTGCAGGCCGATGGTGGAACTCGCACGGCCGCGATTACCGGCGCGTATATCGCGCTTTCCACGGCGGTGCGGAGGCTGGTGAAATTTGGAACGCTCAAGAAGTCGCCGATTCGCGATTTCGTGGCTGCGACCAGCGTGGGGATCGTCAGGGGCACGCCTATGCTGGATCTCTGCTATGAGGAAGACTCGTCGGCGGAAGTCGACATGAACGTGGTCATGACGGGCTCGGGAAAATTTGTCGAAGTGCAGGCCACGGCGGAAAAGACTGCGTTCGACGACGCTCAACTGGCCGCACTGCTGGCCCTGGCGCGGCAAGGGGTCGGCGACCTGGTGGCGATCCAGAGACAATTCGAGACACATTGATAAGCCAAGTGACTGTCTACTGCGCCACTTCCAATAAAGGGAAACTGCGCGAGTTTCAACTGGCTGCGCCGGATTTCGATGTGCAGCAGCTTCCCCGCCCCGTACCGCCGCCCGAAGAAACCGGGTCCACCTTTGAAGAGAACGCGGCGCTGAAGGCACTCTACTACGGGAGCTTCGCGGCCGGATATCACCTGTTTGCTGACGATTCCGGGCTGGAGGTCGACGCGCTGGGCGGTGCGCCGGGTGTGAATTCGGCGCGCTACGCGGGTCCGGAGGCCACGGATACCGACAACAATGCGCTCCTGTTGCAACGCCTGATGGGCGTTGCCGACCGTCGTGCGAGATTCGTTTGTGTGATCGCACTGGTCAAGGACGGCAAACTTGTTCGGACGTTTCGCGGGTCGGTTGAAGGCAGCATTCTGAATGCGCCGCGCGGCTCGGGCGGATTCGGATACGATCCCTTGTTTTACTACGAAGCTTTTGGATGCACGTTTGGAGAAGCCCCGATCGGCGACAAGATGCTCGTAAGCCATCGCGCACAGGCGCTCGACGCCATGTTTACTTACCTTCGGGGTTTACTTGCCTCCCAGGTACCGCTGCCAGCGTAGGAACCCGATCATCGTCTTCGCATCGATGATTTTGCCCGACTGAATCAGCTGGTCGATTTCGCGAGCTGTATACCACTTGGTCTCGATGCGTTCATCCTCCATCGGAGTGGCTTCGCCCTGTGTCAGATCGCGAGCCGTGTAGATCGTCATTTTCTCCGCCAGAAATCCGGGACTGGGGAAAAACTCGGCCAGTTTCGCCCACTTCTTGGCATGCAGACCCGCTTCCTCAACCAGTTCCCGTTTAGCGGCCTGAAGAGGGGTTTCGCCTTCGTCGACACGGCCGGCCGGCAATTCCCACATGAATCGGCGTGCTGGGAGACGATACTGCCGGACCAGAAGCACGCGCCGGCGATCGTCAATCGGCATCATCACGGCCGAGCCGCCGTGCTGGACGATCGCGCGTTTGATTTTGAAGCCGTCGGGATCCACGGCATGATCCATGGTGACCTCAAAAATAGGTGTATGAAGCAGTTTCTTAGACGTGATCAGTTTCATTTGGATTTTATGGCCCGTGCGAACTGATCGACGGGCAGAGTATTCAGAATATCGCCAGCCTCCAGCCATCCGCGGCGCGCCGTGAGGATACCGTAACGCATGTTGGCCAGATGTTTGGGATGATGCGCGTCGGTGGAAATGACGAACTTGGCGCCGCGGGCTTTTGCCGCCCGTACCAATGACGCCGTCAGATCCAGACGCTCGGGACTGGCGTTGATCTCGAGATAAATGTTGCGGCGCGCCGCGACCGCGGCCACCGCTTCGAAATCGAATGGGTACGGATCGCGATTCAGAAGAATGCGGCCCGTGGGATGCCCCAACGCTCGCAAATGTGGACATTCCAGAGCCCGCAGCAGACGATCCGTCATTTCCGCGGCTTCCAGATTCATGTAACTGTGGACGCTGCCGATCACGAAATCGAGCTCACCGAGTGCATCGTTCTCCAGGTCCATGGTCCCGTCGCGACGAATATCGCATTCGATGCCTGAGAACACGCGGATGCCCATCCCACTCTGGTCCATTTCTCGAACCTGATGGGCGAAAGCTACGGCGCGCTTCTCGTCCAGTCCGTTCGCCATCGCCAGGGCTTTGGAATGGTCCGTGATCGCGACGTATTGGTATCCACGCTCCCTCGCCGCCTCAGCCATCTCTTCGAGCGTCGCGCGGCCGTCGGTCTCAGTGGTGTGCATGTGCACATCGCCAAGGATGTCCCCGAGTTCGACCAGTTTCGGCAGCGTCCCGGCTTCGGCCGCCTCAATCTCGCCCTGATTCTCCCGCAGCTCGGGCGGGATCCAGCGCAGGCCCAGAGCTTGGTAAATCTGTTCTTCCGTTTCTCGTGCGACGATCTCTTTCGTGTCCACGCGTGAGAGACTGTATTCGCTGAGCGTCATACCCATCCTCTGGGCGCGGGCCCGCAACGGAATGCTGTGCTCCTTGCTTCCGGTGAAATATTGGAGTGCGGCGCCGTAGCTCTCCTTGGGTAACGCTCGCAGGTCTACCTGCAAACCTTCCAGGCCGAACCTAACACTTGCCTTATTCGGACCTTTTCCAAGGACCTCATGGACTTTCGGATGCGTCACGAAGCGCTCGATAGCCGCCTCTGCGCCGGGACCCGTGGCCAAGAGATCCAGATCTCCGACGGTTTCTTTGCCGCGACGGAGACTGCCCGCCGGCGTTACCGTCTCGACGCCTGGAATCGCTTTCAGAAAAACGCCGAGTTCGTCGGCCACCCCATACGCGAAGCTCAGCAGGAACCGCCCGGCCCGCTGCCGGTAAGCCGCGATCGAGCGCAGCACTTTCTCTTCGAGCTTGGCTCCCATGCGGGGCAGGTCGCGCAGTTTCTGCTCCTGGCAGATCTTCTCCAAGCCATCTATGGTCGAAATCCTAAAATGCTCGAATAGCGTTCGGATGCCCTTTGGTCCTAACCCTTGGATCTTCAGTAATTCCAGCGCGGTAGGGGGATAAACCTCAAGCATCTGATCACGACGCTCGAAGCTTCCCCGCTGTTCGATTTCCTCCAGCGCCGACGCGATTCCCTTGCCGATTCCTGGGATATCGGTGAGTTTCTTCTCGGGATCCTTGAGGATTGCCGAGATAGGCTCCGGATAACCCTCAATTATGGATGCCGCGTTGCGGTAGCTACGAATACGAAAGCCATCCTCGCCGGCGATCTCCATCAGGTCGCCGGTTTCCCAGAGCATCCGAGCGATTTCGCGATTTTCCATCAGGATTTACTGGCTGTGACCCGAGGCTCAGGTTGCGATTGCAGATGGGGTTCCACGTGCACCAGGACGTCGGCTACCCAATCCAAGCGGCTCTTCAGGTGACGCTTCACCGCCCGGGCAATTTCATGCGAGGCCAACACGGTGAGATGAGGGTCCACTTCAAGGTGCAGATCGACATGGTAACGCAGCCCGGTCTTACGGGCAAAGCATTTATCGATTCCCAGCGCGCCAGGCACTCTGAGCGCTTCTACTCGCAAGATTTCCATCTGGACGGGTTCAGGCATGGTATCCATGAGCTGGAGCGCGGTTTCGCGCACTACCCGAAATCCCATAAAGATTACGATGAGGCCGATCACGAAACCGCCATACCGGTCGGCGTTGCGAAGATGATCGGGAACGAATACGGCCAGCAGTACCGAGATCAGAGCCACGGAACCGGAGAGAATGTCGACCGAGTCGTTCCAGGCGTCGGCAGTGAGCGCGGCGCTACGGGCAGCCCGTCCGGCGCGCATTTTCACCACGGCCATTACGGCCTTGGTTACGATCGACAAGCCTAACGGCCAAATAGCGAACAAGGCCGGCGTCTGCCGGTCGGTTTCGAGGGAATGACCACAGATGGCCGCGCCAGCGGCGGCCAGCAGCACGCCGACAGCGAGAGCAGTCAGGGTTTCAAAGCGCCCATGCCCGTAAGGATGATCTTCGTCGGGCGGCTTCGCGGCGATCCGCAATCCCAGATACACCAATCCAGATGAGATCACGTCGGCAGCTGATTCCAGACCGTCTGAGACTGTCGCCACGGAATGCGCCGCCAGGCCAACGCCGGTTTTGAGCGACGCGAGCACGGCGCTCGCCGCGATTCCGGCCAGGGCCACGCGGGCGGCGGTGCGCTCTACCGAGGACATACACTTCGAGGTTACCAGTGAAGCGATGCCCGGCTACAATTGAAAGGCTGATGCGCGAACCGCTCACCGCGCTCCCATCCGATCTGGAATCGATCCCTGACCGCCCAGCCGTGTTCCTGCTGTGGGCCGGGCAAGGCGCCCCTTATCTGGCGCGAACTGCTCTTTTGCGCCGGAGGTTGAAACGCCTGATTTCGAATCGCGACCGGCTCTCTGGCGCTCTAAACCTGAAAGGTGTCGTGGAGCGAATCGAGTACTGGCGTACGGGATCGAAGCTGGAGTCGGCGCTGGTTCATCTGGAACTCACCAAGCTGTATTTTCCGGATGACGTGGCGCGCATCACACGCCTGAAGCCACCGGTGTTCCTGCGGCTCACGGTCGACAATGCCTTTCCGAGAACCATGCTCACGACGCGGCTGGGTCGAGGTCTATATTACGGACCTTTTGCCAATCGTGTAGCAGCCGAGAGGTTTCAGAACGAAATGCTGGACCTGTTCCAACTGCGGCGGTGCGAGGAAACCCTGGCGCCGGCGCCCGAGCATCCCGGTTGCATTTATGGCGAAATGAACAAGTGCTTGCGGCCCTGCCAGCAGGTGGTGTCGATTGAGGAATACCGTGGGGAGGCAACACGCGTCGAGCAATTTCTGCGGACGGAAGGAGCTTCGCTGCGGGAATCGGCCGAGACGGCTCGCGACCAAGCTAGCGCGGCCATGAATTTCGAAGAAGCCGAACACATGCATCAAAGGCTCACGCGCATTGAAGGAGTTCAAGCTAGTGCGGGTGATTTGGCCCGCACACTCGAAAGGCTGGCGGGGGTCGCGGTGGTGCCCTCGGCGGAGGCGGAGAGCGTTGATCTAATCTTTTTGGCCGGAGGACGCTGGCTCGATCCTCGCATATTTGATCTTTCGGAAAACGCTACTTTTCTTGAGAATGCCTCGATGGATCGGCGCCTGCGCGAGTTGTGTGCAGGGATTTCGCCGGGTTCGTCCCCGGATCTCGAACATCTGGCCATCCTGGTGCGCTGGCAGGGATCGAGCTGGCGGGATGGTGAGTGGATCGGCTTTGATTCGTTCGAGAAAATTCCTTACCGCAAGATCGTGAATGCAGTCGCACGGGTTGCGTCGCGTGGCAACTAGGGCGTTTGGCAACCAGCGTTCTTGAACTTTATGGTTATCGTGCCGTTCTCGGGCTCGGCGTTGTTCTGGATTTCACTGACAGTGACATTCTCGTATTCGGTAGTCCTCATAGAAACCAAACCGCTCTGAAACAGTATTGTTTGGCCTCCTTTGCCACGCATCGAAGCAGGAACCAAGTCGGCGAGGAAATCGACCATGCGCTGCTTCAGATCTGTGCCGTTCGAGTTTTTCCCTTCGACTCTAGGCATCATCGCGGGAACTTTCAATTTGCACACCAGGGTAGTGCCTGTTCCGTAGTCAACGATCAGGTCGAATCCAGCGGGCATATGGAAGGTTTCCTGATTCAACGGCTGGCCGAGCTTTGCGCGTAGCGTTGAGGAATCGAGTTGAGCGAAAGCGGGCAGACAGCACAAGGCGAACAGACCGAGATGTAATTTGGACTGCATGATCTAGAGCATACTCCTAGAGAACGGTACGCTTAAGCGGGCGTGCTCGCTGGCCTACCTCACTTGTTCTGAGGATGATCCGGGATACTTTTCTGCTGCGATTGACGCCAAATGGGACTCGTCAATTGAATGCGCCAAATGGGACCGCCCAGGTATAAAGGGCCTTCGAGTTTCACGAACGTCGGAGCTTCCCCGCCGGCAACCCACACGTTAATATCGGCAGGCTGTTTGCCCAGAAGTGGCGCGATCACGCCCGCGATGCCGCCGAGCTCGGGCTTTATGGTGAAACGCACCGCTTTGAAGCCTGAGCTAGCAACCCAAAATGTTTCTTCGCCTTGGGGAACGATCGAGAGCTTGACAAGCCGTGGCTTTGGAGTAGCCGCCACGTAAGACATCTTCGTCTCTTTTGTCTCGGGCTGGATGTTTTTCAAAATATTTAGAACGATGCCATTAGCCAGATCGGGAGGAAGGTCGAGATGGTCCATTTCGACCTTTTCTCGACCGTGATCGTCCATAAAGCGGACGGTGACTTGGCCGGTAGAGGCGGTGATCAAAACGTCCATGGGATGCGGGAACGCCGGGCCTTTCTGTATGTGGTGGTCGCTTACCAGGCGAAGGCTGCCGCGCTGAGTAAATATTGCGGTTTCGTCGTCGAGCGAGCCGTCCTTAAAGCGAAAGACTAGACGCGACACTACTTGATTCCCACGAATGACCTGGATGAGATCACCGGGAGCAAGAATCTTGCCGTCCATCGTGCTCAAAGCAAGAAATCCGTGCACGGTTCCCTCCAAGTGGTGCACAGCTACTGGTTCAGCCCGGAGGAACGGCAGGCACAGGATCATCCCGCTGAGGAGGCCGGTAAGCGACCGAGAACGGCGGCTTAGCACCACGAGGAAGATAAATCTCATAGCGACCAAGGTTCGAAATTACCGCCCAAGATCCATGAGAAGTCGCAGCAACCTAAATGCCATCGGACGAGGCGTGTTCCTCCAGGGCTTCTCTGCTCGGCCAACCGAGCTCCGCTTGCCAGCTTGCAAGATTTACCCGCCACGGTATGCGGACCCGGCTTAATCTCGCCGCCGGTGCACGGACGGTACACTGAAGCCATTGTGCTCGGTTCGCTGCAATCCTGGCTTCGGAGCAAATCGCTATGGCCGCCGCAATTGCGCCAGCAGGTGACACGCACCGGTCTGGCTTACACCGCGACACTACTGGTGGTTGCCATGATTGCATTCGTTTCCGCCAACAATCTGATGTTCCTGATCCTGGCGGCGATGCTCGCCACCTTCATGATTTCCGGGTTCATCAGCAAACTGAGCCTGGCTGGCCTCGAGCTCGAGCTATTCCTGCCGCAACACATCTCGGCGCGGCGAAAAGTCCGCGCGGGCGTACGCCTAAAGAACACTAAGCGCTGGATTCCCTCGTTCAGCATTCACCTCGAAGGCGCGGCGGAAAGCGGGTTCGATACGATTCTTTACTTCCCGGTCTTGCCGGGAGGAGGCACCGTGGAAGAGGCGGTGGATGTGTACTTCGCCCGGCGCGGCGCGCAGAAGGAACGGACGTTCCAGTTCTCCACCCGCTTCCCCTTCGGATTCGCCGAACGACGCGAGATGATTACCGCCCGTCACGAGATTCTGGTGTATCCTTGCCTCGATCCGCAACCGGGCTTCGAATCCCTACTGGCCGCCGTGACTGGCGAACTGGAGACCCTTGAGCGCGGGCGCGGCCACGATTTTTATCGCATTCGTCCCTATGAAGCGCTCGAAAGCGCTCGCCATGTCGATTGGAAGGCCACGGCCCACACTCGCGATCTTCAGGTTCGCGAATACGTCCGGGAACACGAACGGAGCGTCCTGATCTATTTGGATCTGGACATTCCGTTTAATGCGGACGAGTGGTTCGAATCGGCCATCGAATGCGCGGCATTTCTGGCGTATCACCTGTCGCTGGGGGAAACCCGTGTCCGCCTGAGGACGCAGGAGTTCGATGGAACTCTGCCCGAGCCGGGGGACATCTATACTATCCTTAAATACTTGGCTTTGGTCTCCCCGATGCGGGGAAAGCCTCCAGAGGGTCCCGATGAAGCCGCCAGTTTCCAGATTGTGTTCACGGCCCATCCAGGCAGGATGTCCGAGCTTGGATGGGGCACAGACGAAGGCGCCGGGACTCGGGTGGTGGGCCCGGATGCCTGGGACCGCCACCGCTGAATCACAGGAGATTCCATGAAGAAACTGCTTTTCATCGGTATGTTGACGCTCGTAGCGTGCGCGGAAAGCGGTTGGGCGCAAGTAACCGGCGTGCTTTCCGGACGGGTCGTGGACGCCACGGATGCCGGGATTCCGGGAGCGACCGTCACTGTAAAGACGGTGGATACGGATGCTACGCGAACTACGACAACCGACGAACGCGGAGCTTACCGAATCGTTTCCGTGCCGGTAGGCCAGCAGGAAGTGCGTGCCGAGAAAAACGGATTCAAAACCTCGGTCCGTTTGGGAATCAACCTGGCGGTTGGACAAGAGGCTGTCGCCAACTTGCGGCTGGAGGTGGGTACGGTTTCCGAAGAAGTCACCGTGACCGCCGATACTCCCCTGGTCAACACCACCACCGCCGCCATTTCCGGACTGGTAGATGAGCGCCAGATCAAAGAACTGCCACTCAACGGCCGCAGCTTCGACAATCTGATGACGCTCAACCCCGGGATCATCGACTATGTTCTGAAGAGTCCGTCGACGAGCACCAGCAACGGAAATACGTTCTCTGTAGCGGGCCGGCGTCCCATGGAGAACGTGGTCCTGCTGAATGGGATCGAATATACCGGAACCAGCCAGCTCGCGGTCACTCCTGGCGGCGTCAGCGGCGAGCTTCTAGGTATCGATGCCGTGCGTGAATTCAACGTGCTCACCGATACGTACAGCGCACAGTACGGCAAGCGCGCGGGAGGCCAGGTCAGCGTGGTCACCCAGTCGGGAACGAACGCGCTGCATGGATCGTTATATGAGTTCCTGCGAAACAACGTACTGGACTCCAGAAGCACCTTCGATCACGGAGCCTCCGCCCCGCCTTTCCGCCGCAACCAGTTCGGCGGGTCGCTGGGGGGCCCGATCAAGAAAGATAAATTGTTCGTGTTCGGGAACTATGAAGGATTCCGGCAAAGCCTGGCCACCACTAGTGTCAGCACGGTCCCGAATTTGAACACCGTTGCGAACCCGGCGGGCATCAACCAGTCGATGTTGAAATATCTGGCGCTGTGGCCAGCTCCCAATGGTCCGTCGCTCGGACCGGGGATCGCCAAGGCAACCTACAATCCCAAGAATCCGATCCAGGAAGATTTTGGGACCGCGCGCGCGGATTACAATCTGCGGGAGCAGGACACGCTTTCGGCATCGTATACCATCGACGACGGCAATAGCGTGATTCCGGCGCCGGATCCCCTATTCGCCTCGGCACTCCGCCTTCGTAACCAGGTGACCAGCCTGGAGGAGACCCACGTTTTCTCACCCCGTTTTCTGAACACCTTTCGCGCGGGCTTCTCTCGTTCGGGCTTCAATTACGATTCTTCCTCCACCATCTCCTTTCCGTCCAATCTTTCGTTCGTTACTGGATTCGGACCGGGCGGAATTGTCGTAGGAGGCGCGCAGACCACCACCGGATCGTCGGCTCTCACAGCGGCCGGCCCGAGTAACAATGCGAACGTATGGAATCGCCGCAATCTCTTCACCTTCTCGGACGGCATTTCGTTTACAAAAGGAAGACATCAGATCAACGCAGGGGTCTGGTTCCAGCGCCTCCAGGACAACGAGAATGTCGCTTCCCGGCAACTCGGCGTCGCTACGTTCGCGAGTTTGACTACCTTCCTGTCGGGGACCTTGACGAATTTTCAGGTGGTGCCGACTGCCAACACTCTCGGATGGCGAAGTTTGTTCGGCGCCTGGTATGTGGACGACACGATCAAGCTCCGGCGAAATCTTACGGTACAGCTCGGCTTGCGGCACGAATTCACCACTGGATGGAACGAGGTGGCGGGACGCGCCGCCAACTATATTACCGACGGCAACGGCATTCTGCTGCCTAAAACGCGGGTCGGAAGTTCTGCATTCACGGAAAACAATGCGACGCGTTTATTCTCTCCGCGCGCCTCCGTGGCCTGGGATCCGTTCGGCAAAGGCAAGACCGCCATCCGCGCGGGGTTCGGGGTGTACTATTCGCTGATCGACGACCTCGCCTTTCAGCTCAACTCGCTATATCCCTACAACGGGACCATCACCTTCAACGGTTTGCTGCCGAACCTCGTTCCGGTGCTTCCAAACACAACGCCGCTGCAACCGTGCGGGCCTGGGATCCCCAGCACACAGTGCTCGATCTATGCGCCTGTGGGCGTGCAGCCGGACGCCAAGACACCCACGGTGGAGGAGTGGAACTTCACTGTCGAACAGCAGCTAGACCGCAACACGAGCCTCCGGGTGGCCTACGTCGGATCGTTCGGATACCACCAGTTCGTCAGCATCGATCCCAATAGCATCCCGGCGCAGATCTGTTCCAATGCGGCTGGCTGCACTGCGGGTGGAACCACCGCAGCGGGCACACCCGTGGTCGCGGCGCTTCAGAGCCATGTGGCCCAAGGGGCGCAGTACATTCCCGTAGGAACGCGTCCTACGACGTTCGTATCCAACGGATTCTTCTGGTATTCGGAAGGCAACACCAGCTACAACGCTCTGCAGATCGACGTAAATCATCGCTTGGCGCGCGGCTTTCAGATCCGGGCCAACTACACCTGGTCGAAGAATCTGGATGAAAACTCGGCGCTGACCATCGCCCAGGCTGCCAATCAGCCGCAGATGGTGATGGACCGCGCCGATCTGAAGCGCGATTGGGGACCTTCGGCGTTGAACGTTACGCATCAGGCAAGCTTTTCGGCCCATTACGATTTGCCCTTCGGCAAAGGTCAACGTTGGATGGGCAATGCCGGCAAAAATGCTAACAAGATCATCGGCGGCTGGCAGTTGAACGAGATTACGACGCTGCTCAGCGGCTTCCCGTTTACACCTCAGATCGGTGCGAACGTTTCCGGCGACGGAGATACCAGAAACCCTGACCGGCCGAATCTGAATCCGGCTTTCACTGGTCCGGTGGTGACCGGGAATCCGAACCAATGGTTCGACCCGAATGCGTTCACTCGTCCGGCCTTCGGCACATTCGGAAACTTAGGACGTGGCGTCTATAGCGGGCCCGGCCTGGCCGAAGTTGATGCTTCCGTATTGAAGAATATCCCGTTATCCGAGCGGGTCGGCTTGCAGTTCCGCGCCGAAGTTTTCAATCTGATGAACCATACGAACTATGCTTCGCCGAATCAAACGGTGTTCACCAACACCGGATCGGCGACAGCGCCCGTGTATGTCAACAATCCCACGGCGGGACTTATCACCAGTCTGGCGACTACTCCGCGGCAAATTCAGTTTGGGCTCAAGCTAATGTTTTAACCCCGACCGCTTCCTGTAATTGCCGTAAACGCGCCGGCCCGTTCGGGACCATCGAAAACCGGCGATGCACTTCAGCGCGGGCGCGATCCACCAGTTCTTGATCAAGAGCATTCAGTCGCACCAGTTCGGCATAAACATCGGCATCGCAGGCCTTACGGAACGTGTCCATTCGAGATGCGCTGGAAACGTTCGCCGGCTGTTGCGCCAGAGCAAGAGTCGGAAACACGGGTCGAAGAAAGTACTGCCCGGCGACAAGACTCTCGTGGAAGCAATCGACCACGCCTAAGAAGGACGTTTTCCGCATGACTTCGGTGGCGCGACTCAGATCCGCGTCCGCCGGAGGATCGTTAACGATGCCGTTGGCCAGCAAATTCACTTGTACGTTGCTGACGCGATACGTATGCTGTTCCACCAGCTCAGCGATAAATGAGCCGATGGATTTCTCGCATGCGAGATCGCTGGCCGGCTCGCCTGGTACCGGCTTTTCGCGGAAGTAATCGTACATGGAGCGGATTCGATCGATCGGATCGCGCAGGAAACATAGGTCGAAAAAGATGTGTCCGGGCACTTGCGGAACCGGATAGCGAAACTGATGGCTGGAGATGGCTTTGGTCTTAGGATTGCGTTCCAGAAATGTCACCAGCTGCTCCTGGCTCACGGCGCCATCGAAATCCTCGGTATCCAGGCGCGCATAGTTTTCAAAGAAGCTGTGGGCCAGGATCTCTTCAATAGTGGTGCCGGCGTTCTTGAAGAAATGGTAGTGAAGCAGGACGAAGCGCACGTCCGCGGCTTCTTTCAGCATTGTCCGAACTGGCTTCCTTCAAGACCGGTACGCCGATCTCGGCCCATGTAATCCACCAGAGGATTTCCAGACGCCTCCGGATGGGCGCTTACATAAGCTTGGCAGTCGAACAGCGGATGCGTCGCCGGCCGTTTCATATGTGGCATCTTCAGAAAATGCAGCAAGGGGTTTTCCACATCGCGCGCCTCCGGACAGCAAGCCCGGTAATGCACCGGATCGAACAGCGGATGCGGCTGGCGTTCTTCCGCGGCACCGTGTCGCAGATAGTGCCTCAGCGGATCGACGCCGGCCGCTGCGACGTCCGGATTCGTTCGCAAGTAAAACTCGCGGTCGAACAACTTCTGCAGGGCACGGGCTTTCACCATCTCGCGTAAGCGTGATATCATCCCAAGACTCTAAACTAGAATGATACGATTCCTGTCGCACATCTGAATATCTGCGGAACCGCCCTATGGGTCGCATTTCCTGAAGCCGACCAAAGGAACGCTTACGCTGCCCTCCAAGCCGCAGCCGCGCGCGCGGGATTTACCGGAGAACTCGCTGTGGTTTGGGAAGATCCTGAAGGGCGCACGCGGTTCATCGCGGCTGCCCCGCAACATCCTTTTTTTCAGGTTGTGAACTATGGCCAGTTGCGGGCGCAAGTGAACGGATCGATACCTCCATGACCCATTCTGTGTTAGTTATTGTGTTGGCCCGCCCGGGTGAACTATGTTGATCGCTTTCGAGAATCCGCTGAACGAGAGTGCGCTGGCCTTTCCCATTCTGGAGTGCTTCCATATTCTAGGATTTGCGATGACTTTGGGCACCATCGCGCTCGTCGACTTCCGGCTATTGGGATTCGGACTTCGCCAGAACGCCGGTGAACTCGCCAAGGTGCTGGCTCCCTGGACCCTGTTCGGGCTGATTACGGTGCTGCTATCCGGCCCACTGCTATTCTCCTCCGATCCGGATATGTATTACCTGAACATTTCGTTCCAGATCAAAATGGTTCTACTGGTTCTGGCCATCGTGTTTCACTATACGATCCGGCGCAAGCTGCTGCGCGGCGAACTATCGCCCGGATTGAACAAGCCCGTGGCCTGCATCTCGCTGGTGCTGTGGTCGAGCATAATTTTCGCTGGAATTTTCATCGCGTTTGTCGTAACGCCGGGACAATAAATATGTCTGCACTGGAATTCGCGCAATGGCTTCAAAGTACCGATTGGGCGACCTACCTCCGCAGTTCGGCATACACTTATCCGTCGATCCTGGCAAGCCATCTCACTGGGATCGCTCTATTCGCCGGCGCCATCCTGGTAACTGATCTTCGTCTGTTGGGCGTAATCATGCGCAATCAGCCGGTTTCCGAAGTGATCGGTCAACTGCGGTGGCCCAAGCGGATCGGCTTGCTGGTCGTGGCCACCTGTGGCATTTTGCTGGCCAGTTCCAAAGCGGAAGAGTATTACTACAACACTTTTTTCAGAATTAAGCTGACGCTTTTGGTGCTGGTCGCGGTCCACGCGCTGGTGTTCCGCAGCAGCGTCTATAACAACGCCAGGGCGCTCGATCAGGCGCGCCGGATGCCCGGCAAGGCAAAACTGGCGGCTGCACTCTCACTTCTGCTGTGGATCAGTATCGCGTGCGCCGGACGGGGGATCGGGTACATCGAGCCGCCGCTCGACAAGCTACACGCCGCGCTGACCAGTCTGCGCGCTACTGCTGAGCCGCGGTAAGCAATGTTCCCGTGTAGCGCAATGGTTTCCCGCGGCTGACTAGCTCCAACACCAATCGTCCGTCGGTCTGGGAAACTCCGCTGCCGGCTAGCAATTCGCCGCTTTGGTTCGCTTCGATATTGGACAACTTCCAGCGCGACGCCGCTCCCCCGCCCTGCATTTCGAACCGGGCGGCGACGCTACGAAACTCAGTGTCCGGGGCGAACAGGATCGCACGCCCTTGCAGCGTACCCTCAGCACGCACACTGTCGAAGAGATCTGAACCGTCCCCTTCGGCGTCCAGGACGCCCTCCAGATCGAGAGCCCCGCCTTTATAGGCGATATCCATCGCCCGGCCGTCGAAGTGGTACCGAGGAGTTCCGGTACTCAGATCCACACCAAGATCTCCGCTGAATTCCGCCGGAGCGCTGGATCCGGCAAGCTCGGTCAGCTGGGCCTTGGGACCAGTCCACTTCACCTGTGCTGTGATCCCTTGAAATCTCAAATCGCCCGCAGTCAGTGTGCCGATGGAGATCGCACCTTCGGTTCGAATCGCTTTGAGCCACGCGGGCACCGGAGCATTCGCTCCCAGCCGTAGCGTGCGCGCCAGAAAGCCGCGGTTACGAAGCAGCGCGGGTGCGAATAGATGGGATAATTCTGCGATGTCTGCCTCGTCGATCTTCAAATCGAATTTATCGGGTCGAGCTTTTTCGGAAGGTTCCAGCCCAGGCTCCCAGCGGTAGGACCCCGTAAATGCGATGGCGCCGACTTTCGCCTGCAGACGATTTACGGCCACGCGCTTTCCGTTCAGGCTCACGGACGCCGATCGGATCAACAATGGCTCAGCCAACCCATCCAGTACGATGCGGGCGTTTTGCAGTTCGGACTCGCCTGACCAATCACCACCCTGGTAACGGGCCCAGCCGTGCCAGGTTCCTTCTGCGGTTTGCTCCAGCATAGGGATGGCCTCCAACCCGAAGGAGCGCATCGAAGCCACACTCAGTCCGCGCGTGGTGATCTTCAAATCGAGTGACCGCGGCTGATCCAGATCGTAGCTACCCTCTATGTCGGCGCTCTGACTCTCACCGATGTGGACAGAAGCGCTTTCCAGGTTGATGGAACGGCCCGCGATGTCCAGAGTGGCGACGGGCGCCTCCACGGGCGTCTCCTCGGGTACGCTCAGTGAAGCGTCGCGCACCACAACGCGTCCCTGCATCCCTTGCGGCTCATTGTAAGTTACCGATCCGGATACCGAGCCTTGCGCGGAGAGATTCTCAGGCAGCGTTGCGCCCATGTGCCCGCAGACGGCGAGCATAGTCGCCAGCGGCACCTGCTGCAGATCGACGCCTGCGTCCCAGTGCGGGCTTTTCAAGAAATCCCAGGAACGAAACCGAATTACCATCGGAGAAACGTTACGGTCCGCCGTGGTCTGCAAGTCCAGGCGCTCGCCGCGCAAATCGAGAGTACCGCCAAAACCAAGGTTCAAGGCACCGACTTCGTTGGGGATCAGGTCCCAGCGATGCACCTCCGCCAGTTGAATCCGGCCGGCCACATCCAGATGCGATGGAGGACCGGAAAGCTGCGCGTCCAGCGCCACCGTTCCATGAACATCAAACCCGCGAGGGTCCATCCACCGCAGCGTTTCCGCCAGCGGGCTGCGTTCCAGCTCCACTTTCAAATCCAGCCGCCGGCTCTGCGACGCCGCCGTTCCGCGCACAAAAAATCGTCCGAACTCCTGCGTAGATCGATCCGTGCGCGAGGGAGCACCCCCGAACCGCAGTTCCATCGAACCGTCCCCGGAGGGAATCACGTCCAGATCGGCATCGTTGAAATAGAAAACAGATTTGGTGTCGCCGAACTTGAAGTTCACTCGTCCGGAGCGCATGCGGATGGAAGGAATCCGCTTGGAATTGGCCGAGCTATTCTCCAACAGGAACTGGAAATTCCAGGGACCCGCGTCGGTCTTCACCATGTTGATAGTGGCGTCGTTCAGATTCAGACTGGAGAATTCCAATTTGCGCTGGAACAGACTCACGACCCGCATGCTCGCGCCCAGCGATTCGACGTAAGCCAGCGGTTCGATTCCCGCGCGCGGATCTTCGTGAATCGTGACGCGCTCGAGCGTGAAGCCGGGGCGCGGCAGAGGTCCTGGGAAGAGCGTCAGCCGTATTCCGCCTACGTCGACCTTCCGCCCGAGGCTCCGTTCCAATGCCCGCTCGATACCGGGACGCAAAACGTCGGTCGGCAGATAGGGAACCACCGCGGCCGATACAGCCAATCCAATGAGGACTCCTAGTGCAACTTTCAGCTTCATACCGCGCGTTCCTTCAAACGACGGTACGCCTCGGGATCGTCGACGTCGGTGAAGATGCCGGAGTCTTCCACATCCAGGTACTTGGTGCGATCGACGTGCGCATGAACGACGGCACGGGCTTCAGAGTTCGGCGGCAGCGCTAACAATTCATCCGCGATCGACCGCGCCGCGAATACCGGATGGCCGCGCTTGCCGGACTGCCGCGGAATTACGAACAGCGTGGAAGGGCTCCTCTGCTCGAATGCATGTGCCAGGGACGCCACGGTGTCCTCCGCAACGGCCGGGCTGTCCACGGGAATGAACGCGAATCCGTCGGCTTGGGCGGGCAAGGCGCGAAGAGCCGTTTGCAGCGAACTAAGCTGGCCTCGGCTTGGGTCCGGATTCACGACGACCAGCACGGTGGGGGGGATCTCTTGCCGTAACACGTCCGCGTTATATCCGAGCACGACGATCACTGGATTGCACGATTTCCCCAGCACCCGAACCAAGCGGCCCACGAAGGTTTCGCCATGGTAATCGAGAAGTGCCTTAGGCGTACCCATACGGCTGGACGCGCCGGCTGCCAGGATGAGCCCCGCAATCACTTCAACAGGGCTTTCAGCCGGTCATGCGCGAAAATCGATTTCGATAGCTGCCGCCAGTCCGTATCCGGAGCTCGCCGCACTGCGATCATCTCCGCCACAACGGAAATGGCGATTTCCTCTGGCAGCTCGGCGCCAATCTCCAGGCCCATAGGCGCGAATACCTTCTCGAACGCCTCGCGTGGGATGCCTTCCTTCTCCAGTTCATGCACCACCGAGATAGTCTTGCGCTTACTCCCAATCATGGCGATATAGCGGGCCTGGGTGTTCACCGCCCAGCGCAGCACGCGCATGTCGTCGCGATGCCCACGCGTAACGATGACGATATAGCTCGATGAGTTCACCGGCAATTTCGGAAACACGTCTTCGTACTCTTCGGCGTAGGTCGCTTCAGCTTCCGGGAAGCGTTCTTGGTTGGCGAACGCCTGGCGATTATCGATGATCGATGTGGAAAAGCCGGCCAATGTGGCGATCTTTGAAATTCCCTTGGAGACATGGCCGCCACCGAAGATGAAGGCGCGCGGTTGCGGAATCACGGGTTCGACGAAAATGTTCAATTGGCCTCCGCAGATCAGGCCTTCGTCATAGGCCGCATCCTGGCCCAGACTGAACGACAGGTGACGGGGCTTTTCAGTCTCGATGACTTCGCGGGCGGCATTCCAGACCTCCGCTTCCACGCAGCCGCCGCCCACGGTGCCCATGAATGAGCCGTCTTCGCGCACCAGAATTTTGGCGCTTTCAAAGCTTGGAATGGAGCCGTTTACCTGCACGATAGTCGCCACGGCGCACTTCTGGCCGAGCTTCCGCAGCCGCACGATTTCGTCGTACAGGTCCATTTGGATTGATTATATCGTGGACGCGCCGAGGCGTATAATCGTTCTGTGGACGGCCGCGAAGCTACGGAACTCGTCACGATCCGCCAGTTCGGCAACCTGGCCGAGGCGCTTTTTGCGAAGGGATGCCTCGAATCGGCGGGAATCGAATGCTTTCTGGCGGATGCCAATATGGCCTGGATGGACTCGCCTGTTGTCCGTGGAATGCGCCTGCAAGTAAGCCAGGATGACGCCGCGATCGCTGTCGAGCTGCTGGAATGTGTAGCAAGCGATTCGAACCTCTGAGTGCCGCGGCCCGCCACGGAAGACATATCCCATGGAATTGATGAAGTACTTTTTCAATTGGAGGACGGCCGCGTCGCCGAGGTTCATCTGACCTGGAGCCGAAGTACGAGAGGCCACCATGGCCAGTCCGCCAAATCTACTCCAGCCTGAATGAATGGCAACAGGTTAGGATTCGCGATCGCAAGGTTGACTAGCTGATCAAATCCAAGAGTTCCAGCCCCCGCTATCATGGAAACCTGTGAGCAAAGCATTTGACGCGATCATTGTCGGGGGCGGCCACAATGGCCTGGTCACCGCCGCGTATCTCGCCAAAGCTGGCCGCAGCGTGCTCTTGCTCGAATCGCGCGAGCTGGTCGGCGGATGTGCCGTCACGGAAGAAATCTGGCCGGGATATCGTGTTTCCACCGCTTCCTACCTCGCCAGCCTGATGCAGGAAAAGGTCGTGCGCGACCTGGAGCTCGAACGCTTCGGCTACCGCGTCGACGCGAAGGATCCTGCATTTTTTTCCCCCTTTCCCGATGGCACGCATCTATTCATGTGGCAGGACCGCGCCAAGACACTGGCCGAAATCGCCAAGTTTTCCGAGCGCGATGCCGCGGCATATCCGAAATACGAGAATCACTTGGAGCGTCTGGCCATTGTGGCCGAATCTTTGTTGCTCACCACACCGCCCAACTTCCCGCCCTCCGGCGTCGGAGACTTTATCGATTATTTGAAACTGCTCGGACGCATGCGTGGACTGTCTAAGACCGAGATGATCGGCCTGGTGAAAATCTTCACCCAGAGCGCTTCCGAGTTCCTGGACGAATGGTTCGAGTCCGAGCAGCTCAAGGTGACACTCGCCACCGACGGCGTAATCGGAGCCAATGGTGGCCCGCGCTCCCCTGGTACCGCGTATATTTTGCTGCATCATTGCATGGGCGGCGTCAATGGCCATCGCGGATTATGGGGATTCGTGCGCGGCGGCATGGGGACCGTATCGAACGCGATCGCCGATTCCGCACGCAGCCGCGGCGTGGTTATCCGCACCAGTGCCCCGGTCGAGAAGATTCTAGTTCATGACGGCCGCGTGCAGGGCGTCGTCTTACATGGAGGCGAGGAAGTTCGGGCGTCGCTCGTCGCCAGCAATCTGGATCCGCACCGCACATTCTTGCAACTGATAGCCACGGGCGATTTGCCGCCCGAGTTCATCGACGGCATCCGCAAATTCAGATCGGAAGGAACTTCTCTCAAGATGAACCTCGCCTTAAGTGGCGTGCCGCGGTTCACTGCGTTCGCTGGTAATCCCGGTCCGCAGCACAAGGCGACCATGCACATCTGCCCTTCGGTCGAATACATTGAACGCGCCTGGGATGACGCCAAGTACGGACGGCCTTCGCGCTCGCCTCTAATCGAGATGACCATACCCACGATGTACGATCCGTCGCTGGCCCCACCCGGCCATCACATCATGGGAATCTTCCTGCAATATGCTCCTTACACCCTCCGCGGAACCACGTGGGAGCAGGAGCGCGAGCCGTACACCGAACGGATTCTGGATGTGATCGAGGAATACTGCCCCAACATCCGGTCCATCGTGATCGAGCGCCAGACGCTATCCCCCTTCGATCTGGAACAGCGCTTCGGCATTACCGGCGGCAATATCTTCCACGGCGAAATGAGCCTGGACCAGATGTTCGTACTAAGACCCTTGGCGGGTTGGGCGCAATATCGCACACCCATAGAGGGCTTGTACCTGTGCGGTTCGGGCGCGCACCCTGGGGGCGGCGTCATGGGCGCTCCCGGACATAACGCCGCTCGGGAAATTCTCAAACATCGCTAAGGGCCCCGACCTTTCCCTGCCGAATGGAGTATAGTAACTATAGTTAACTATGGGGATGAAACCACGGCTAGCTGGTCCGGCTTCCCTGCCGGAAGTGCACGGTAGTGTGCAGACCGCGTGGCCGACGGCTTTCCGCCGGATGTTTGCCTTCGCCGGACCAGCCTACCTGGTGAGCGTCGGTTACATGGATCCCGGCAACTGGGCCACCGACCTCGAAGGCGGTGCACGCTTCGGCTACCAGCTTCTATGGGTCCTGGTGTTGTCGAACGCCATGGCTATCCTGCTCCAGACGCTTTCCGCCCGACTCGGTATCGTCTCGGGTCACGATTTGGCCCAGGCTTGCCGGGAAGCCTATCCGCGCACGGTTTCGAACTCGTTATGGTTCCTGTGCGAAATCGCCATTGCCGCGTGCGATCTGGCAGAGGTACTGGGCGCCGCCATCGGCCTGAATCTTCTGTTCCACATTCCCCTGACCACTGGCGTTCTGCTCACCGCCTTAGATACCGTTCTGGTGCTGTGGCTGACGCGCTATGGCATCCGTTTAGTCGAAGCCATCATTCTGGCTCTAGTCCTAATCGTAACGGGATGCTTCCTGGTAGAGCTGTGGTTCGCCAAGCCACTATTCGGCGATGTCGTCTTTGGGTTGGTCCCGCGCCTGAACGACGCCAGCCTGTACGTTGCCATCGGCATGCTAGGCGCTACTGTGATGCCGCACAACCTCTACCTCCATTCGGCGCTGGTGCAGACACGCCGTATCGGCAAAACGTACGAGGAGAAGAAAGTCGCCTGCCGATACAATTTCATCGATTCGTTTATCGCGTTGAACGGAGCTCTGATCGTGAACGCCGCGATTCTGGTGCTCGCCGCTGCTGTATTTTTCAAGAGCGGCAAGATCGTGACCGAAATTCAACAGGCCCATGAACTCCTGGCTCCGTTGCTGGGAACCGCGCTGGCGAGCGGGCTATTTGCAGTCGCACTGCTCGCGAGCGGACAATCTTCGACGCTCACGGGCACCTACGCCGGGCAGATCGTCATGGAAGGGTTTCTCAACTTGCGCGTGCGACCCTGGTTGCGCCGGCTGATCACTCGCTCAGTCGCGATCATCCCCGCCGTGATCACAGTCTCCACCAGCGGCGATCAGGGCACCTACCGTCTGCTGATCCTCAGCCAGGTGATCCTAAGCATGCAGCTTCCGTTCGCCATCATTCCGTTGATCCGCTTCACCAGCGACCGCAGCCGTATGGGCGAATTCGCCAACCGCACCTGGGTCAACATTCTGGCCTGGAGCACCGCGGTACTCATCATCGTGCTGAATTTTCGCTTGGCCGCGACGGCTATCGCCCCATGGGTCGCCGATGCCCCATGGCGAGCTTGGTTCATCATTCCGGCGGTACTGGGGGTTATCGTTCTGCTCGGCTGGGTAACGTTCGCACGCCCGCGTCCTCGGGTTGTTCCTGTCCGCCATCCCGGCGCTGCCGTGGCCACCGATCTTCCGGGCCTCAAATACCACTCCATCCTGGTTCCGCTGGATCACTCCGATCGCGATCGCACCGCGGTCGCGCACGCGGTGGCGATGGCGCGTCTGCATGGCGCTACCATCCACTTGCTGCACGTCGAGGAGGGAGCCACCAGCCAGTTGTTTGGACCGTTGGCATCCACAGCCGAAGTCTCCTCCGGTCAGCAGTATCTGGAAGACATCGTAAATTCCCTAAAGGGGAATGGCCTAGAAGCGGACCTTCAGATCGTCCACGGGCGTAGCCCTCGATCCGAAATCATACGCGCGGCCCGGACATTACAACCCGATCTGGTGGTGATGGGCGCGCACGGCCATACCGGGTTAAAGGATCTAATCTTCGGCACGACTATTGACGGCGTCCGCCACGCCGTGTCCGCGGCAGTGCTAGTCGTCGGCGAGCCACCGGCCTAGAATCCCTCAAGATTCGCGTTCGAGCCAGGTTTCCAGGTACGGAGGACAATTGACCAGCTCGATCTCTTCTTTGCGCTGCTGCGACAAAAAATCGATACTAGCGCGGTCAGCCAGCGTGATCTCGCTGAGATCCAGCGCAACACGCCGGGCTCGCTGCCTCCGTGCGCGGTCAATCGCCCGGCGGAGTTCGCCTAACGAGTTCGCGTGCATCCGGCCGGCAAGAGCCAGCCTGACTGTGCCCGTGACTTCCGGTTTAGCCTCGATTTTCAGCATCGGCGTAAGATCCACTATGCCGACTTTAGCCGCTGGGTTCGACTCCCAATGAGTCCAGTAAAAGATCCGCCGAACGGCATACGCCCGTTTCGATTATGCTGACAGCGTGACCACAGCGGATTTCCGGCGTCTCGCTCTGAGCCTTCCGGACACGGCCGAAAGCAAGCATTTTCACGTTGAAGACTTTCGCATCGGCAGAAAGATCTTCGCCACGCTCGCATACAAAAAGGAAGGGTGCGGTGTCTTGCTGCTGACGCCCGAGCAACAGGCGGGGATGATCGAGGACGCTCCGGAGATCTTCCTGTCGGTTCCGAATAAATGGGGTGAAAAGGGCGCCACCTTAGTGCGGCTGGCCAAGGTGAAGCCCGACATCCTTCGCGGAGCCCTGCGGGTAGCCTGGACTAACAAGCAGGGGAAAGCACCAAAACGGCGGCCGTAACTTTTTGGCCTTCCCGAAAGATTACTCTAGCGAGACATGAGCCTGGTCGAAAACGATCGACTGCTGGTGGAAGCCGCCCAGGGCGATCCGGCGCGGTTCGACGAGCTCTATGAGCGCAATTTCCATCGCGTCTACGCCTACGTTGTCCGCCGCGTCGGAGACCGCAGCCAGGCCGAGGATCTAACGGCCGAAGTCTTCCGCGAAGCTCTGGCCGGAATCGGCAAGTTCGAATGGCGCGGTGTTCCGTTCATTGCCTGGCTTTTGCGAATCGCGTCGCGGGCCATCGCCGACCACTGGCAGCGTAGCGGTCGCGAACAGGGCAATCCGGCACTGGAAACTGACCGGCCCGCGCCGGAGGAAATCGAACGCAGCGCCATGCTGTTTCAATTGGTGGACAGACTTCCGGAAGCGCAGTTCCGCGTGATTCATATGCGCTTCGTGGAACAGAAAAGCATCCGTGAGATAGCCGGGGAGTTGGGACGCAGTGAGGGCGCGGTGAAACAATTACAACTTCGGGCCATCGAAAATCTGCGGGCTCAAATGGAGGGCGCTCATGCCTGACGACGCGCTTACTCCAGACAACCTGAACGTGGAACAACTCGATCAAGCCATCGACGCTCTATTAGCCGGCTCGGCCGTCCTCGATCCGAGTCTGGCCGATCTTGCCAAGATCGCCGCCGCCTTGCGCGAGCTGCCTGATGAAGGATTCCAGAAACGCTTGAAATCCGATTTGCAAAGGAGAGTAAATATGAACATTTCCGCCGCCGTACCGATTCGTGAAGGACTACGCACCATCACGCCTTACATCGTCGTTCCGAACGGGCCTGAGCTGATCGATTTCCTGAAGCGGACCTTCGATGCTGAAGAGACTAGCCGCCATCCACATGGGAGCGACGGGTTCGTTGCCCGGGTGAAGATCGGTGATTCTGATCTTCTCATTATGGGAGGCGAATCCGTTAGGGCCCACGAGCGCATCGGGGCGTTTCATGTTTTCGTTCCCGATTGCGACGCCACCTTTAGCCGCGCAGTTGAGGCCGGGGGAACTTCATTGGGCGAGCCCGCCGACCGCCCCTATGGGGAACGATCGGGGTTCGTGAAAGACGCCTCCGGCAACTCCTGGTATATCGCTACTCGTCTCGGAGGCCCTGTATATATCGAGGGTCTGGGAACTGTCACGCCGTATGCGCATCCGATGAAGGCGCGTCCGTTCATCGATTTCGTGAAGAAGGCCTTCGATGCACAGGAACTGGCAGTGTACGAACAAGGTGGCCGCGTGATGCATGCAGCGGTCCGTATCGGGGATACCGTCATGGAGATGGGCGAGTCGCCAGACTTTCAACCCAGCAGCTTCTACCTGCACGTCGAAGATTGCGACGTGGCGTACCAGCGCGCGCTCGAGGCCGGCGCCACGTCGCTGTGGCCTCCCACTGACCAGCCATACGGCGATCGCACCGCAGGAGTCGTAGATCCTTTCGGATACCAGTGGATGCCGGCGACGCAACTCAAGACGGTTGGTTAAAAATCCATTCGGTGCGCGTCAGCCGGTAGAGTACGTGCCGGCGAAGGGGATGGCCAGGTTCGATCCGGGGATGCTCGAAATCCTCTGCATAGCGCATCCCGAGCTTCTCCATCACGCGGCGGGAACGCGTGTTGCCCGGCACCGTGAGGGAAACGATTTCGGACAAGCCCAGATGTTGGAACCCATAGGCGAGTGCCGCCTGTGCTCCTTCGGTTGCTAAGCCCCGTCCCCACCAGGAACGTGCCAGCCGCCATCCGATTTCGACGCACGGCGTGAACGATGTCTCGAACGACACCTCCGCGAGGCCAATAAACCCGATAAACGGGCTTTGTCCAGGCAATTCCACCGCCCACAACCCATACCCGTGCTTTTTGAAGTGTTCTTCTATCCGTCCGAACATCGCCTCACTCTCCTTGCTGGAAAGCGTGGACGGAAGGTGCTGTGCGACTTCAGGATCGGCAGTCAGCGCAGCAAAGGGCTCCAGGTCGCTGGGCCGCCAGCGGCGCAGCCACAATCTGGGCGTTTCGAGATCTAAGCCTAGAGGGATGGTCAAAAGTCGAGGTGTAGAATCCCGCGCTCGAGCGCGATCGTCACCGCGTGCGTGCGGTCGGACGCATCCAGTTTCGCCAGGATGTTCTGGATGTGCATCTTGATGGTCCCGCTGGCGGTGCCTAGTTGGTGGGCGATCTCTTTGTTCGCCATGCCCTTGGCCACGAAACGCAGGACTTCCACTTCGCGCGGTGTCAAGGCCATCTGCGGGAAGTATTCACTCAGGCGCTCGGCTACTTCCGCCGGCATCAGGCGTTTGCCCGCATGCACCGTGCGGATGGCCCGCAGCACCTCCGTGTGAACCATCTCCTTCAAGATGTAGCCGCGAACGCCGGCTTCAATCGCACGATAGATGTCCTGATCGCCATCGTAGCTGGTGAGCGCAATGATCTTGGTCTCGGGAGCCTCGGCGCGAATAATACGCGTAGCCTCGATCCCGTTCATCTCGGGCATGCGGAGGTCCATCAGGACAACGTCCGGCTTCAATTTTCGAAAAAGGTCCACGGCTTCCTGGCCGCCGCCTGCCTCGCCTACAAGTAGAACATCCGTCTCATTCGCCAGGATGGAGGCGATCCCTTTTCGCACCAGCGGGTGATCGTCGGCGCACAAAACGCGTATCGGTGTGGTCGCAGTCTGAATTGTCGCAGTAGGAGTCATTGCAATGTTTCCACCTTTTCGATTTTTTCCGGCGCCGCGGCCCGGCCCGCCGGCAAGTGTACTGAAACCGTCGTGCCGTGTCCCGGTTCGCTTAGCAGTTGCAGATCTGCCCCAATCTGGGTGGCGCGTTCTTTCATACCGATAATTCCGTAATGGCCCGGACGCAGTGCTGCGCCGTCTTTTCCCAACCCTGACCCATCGTCATGCACGGCAAGCCGGAGCGCCTCGGACGTCGACTCCAGTGTCACCTCGATGTTTCGCGCTCCGGAATGTTTCGCGGAATTAGAGATCGCCTCGCTGGCGATGCGCAAGAGGTTGTATTCCACCTCCGCGGGAAGTCTCCGGCCGACTTTATCCAGCTTGAGTTTGAGGCGGACGTCTTTGGTATCGGTGATTTCCCGTGCCGCGGTCGCGATGGCCGCGGTCAAGCCCGATTGTGAATCGTGCACGGCCCGCAAGCCCGCCACGGACTGGCGCGTTTCCCGCAGGCAGGTGGCGGCGTCGCGAATTATATCTTCGAGCGTTTCCCTTTCCTGCGAAGAGCGCAGGCGGCCGGCCAGGGCCTGCATAGCCATAGTGATGCCCGAAAAACCTTGAATAAGGGTGTCGTGCAGCTCGCGTGCGATGCGGCTGCGCTCCGCCAGGATGAGATCGTAGCGCTCGCGCAGGCGCCGGATGCGCAGTTGGTATAACAGCCATCCTAGCGCTGCGATTGCAATCGCCACCGACGGCCAGAACCAGGTCCGTTGGTAGAACAGCGGCGCCAGGGCGAACGCCACCGTGGCGCCTTCTTCATTACAAATATTGTCGGCATTGCAGGCGGTCACTCGAAACCGGAAGTTACCTGGAGGAAGATTTGTGTAGAATGCTTCCCGACGGCTTTCCGCGTCGATCCAGTCCCGGTCGAAGCCCTCGAGCATGTAGCGGAAGCGCAGGCGGGTTGGCAAATAGTAGGCCAGACCGGTGTAGTTGAACTCCACGTTCTTTCGCCCCGGAGGCAGTTGTCCAATCCGGTCCGGCAGTTCGCTGTGGCCGTTGACGATTGGGTTTTCGATCACCAGCATCGGCGGCGTGGCCTCACGCTGCCAGTGGCTGGGGTCTAGCACCAGCAATCCGCGGATGGTCGAAAACCACAAGCGCCCGTCTTTGGTCCTTGAAAGCACGGGGGCAACCCCGGATTGTCCTTCGATCACGCGCTGGGCGTCCATGGGACTATAAGGCGCACTGGTTACTTTCTTAATGGTTCCGGCTGCGAATTCACGCAGCTCACTGCGCGGCACCGAAAACACTCCGCGGCTGCATGCCATCCACAGGCGGTCCTGATCGTCGCGCACAATCCCATAAATCTCACCGTCGAAGAGTCCATCGCGCGTCTGGAAGCCGGTGACGACGGACCCATCCAGCAAACGCAGACCGCCGCCATTCAGCCCCATCCACAACAGACCATCCGCATCGCGATAGAGCGTGTTCACCGGCCGAATAGCTGCGCCGTTGAAGGTGAGCTCGCGGAATCCCCCAGGCAGCCCCTGATAAACGCCGCGCTCGGTCGCCATCACAATGTGCCCTTCGCGGTCTTCGGAGAGCGCGGTGACTGCTACACGGGGCGCCCCGGGCGCGGGCTCGAAGCGTCCGCCGCGAAGTGCCGCCAGCCCTTTGTCAGTGCCTGCCCACAAGACTCCGGCACGATCCTGATATAACGTCCGAATCGCGTTGCCGGGCAATCCGCGCTGGGAATTATAGGTATCGACTACACGATTTCCGCGCAACTGGTTCAGTCCGCCTTGCGTACCTGCCCATAGTGAACCGTCGCGGTCTTCGGCGAGCGATAAGATCGTGTTGGACGACAGACCGTCGCGCACAGTCAGCGTGTGGAAGTCCTGCCCATCAAAGCGCGCCAGCCCGCGATCCAATGTACCTGCCCAAACCGCGCCACTACGTTCCGCGAGCACCGGACCTGCCTCATTGCTGGGAAGGCCTTCACTCACCGTGTAAGGGACGCCGCGTCCATCCACGAATTGATTCAAGCCACGCTTGGTGCCTACCCACAGCGTTCCCTCACGATCTTCGAACATTGAAATCGCGGTGCTCTGCGACAAGCCGTCCTGAGGATGGAAGCTGTCAAAGTCGCCATCTCGCAGGCGGCTGAAGCCGTTGCGGGTCCCGATCCAAATGACCCCGTCCGAACCTTGCGAAAGCGAGAATATGAAATTGTCCGCCAAATCGTCCTTTACCGTGAAAAGACGCTGCTCGTCGTTGTGAATTCGTATCAGACCATCGCTGGTGCCTACCCAGACGGTGTCACCCAGGCATAACAACGCTCTCACCGTTGCGGACGCAGGAATCCCTTTGAGCGCCGTGGTGCGGCCGTCGTGTTGAACCGCCGGCCAGTCGCCGCCGATCCAAAGGGTTCCTTGAGGGTCCTCACAGGCTGCCCGTATGTTCTGAGAAACCGTCGAATCGTCATTCGCGGTAATTTCGATACGCGGCTGACTGCCGGAAATATCCATGCGAGCTACGCCATTGTCGGTGCATACCCACATCACACTAGGGAGTCCGGGGACCAGGCACTGAATGGCGTTGGACGGCAGCCCTTGGGCCGTGGTGTACTGATTGACGCCGTCGGGCCCGAGCCGGTAAATCCCCGAGTCGTTGGAGCCGACCCACAACCTTCCCTGCTGATCTTCCACCGCCGCGCGCGCCCCAAGGTTCGCCGGAGCTCCTGGAATGATGTCGTCCGCATCCTGGAAGCGCACGCCGTCGAAGCGCACCAAGCCGGTTTGCGTGGCCAGCCACAAATAACCTTCCGTGGTTTGAGTAATTTGGAGGATGCTGCCTTGTGGCAAGCCTTGCTGCGTCTGCCAGATGCGGTGAACGTATTGGGTAAGTTGACGGCTCGGATCGAGTCCGAAAGCGCTGTTAGGCAACCCTAGTGTAACCAGCAGCAGAAGCCCTGCCGCAGGACCAGCGCGCCGCAACACGTTCAGGTACATTTGCTTTTATCTTAGCCCCGCTGCAATCGCTCCTAGAATAAGACGCCGAAGCCGGCGGAAATTTCCGTTTGACGCAACCAACCCTGGGCCAAAGGCAGACCGAACGGCTTGGGCGTAGTGTACTGGCGGACATCCAAGCGCGCCCCGAACAAGGAAGTTATGCGCATCTTCACGCCGCCTCCGTAATTGACGCCGAACTTATTGTCACCACCGCCCTGAGCTGCCGAGGATCCCGGCGGCACATAATTGGCAAACATCACGCCTCCCGTGGCGAAAGGCCGGATGCGGGTGCCCTCGTGGGTCGCATAGAGCAGGAAATTGTACCCGCCCTGGTGGATCGCCATGCCCTCGTCGGGAACGCCCGGCTGGCGGAGCTTGGTTCGGCTGTAGGCGTACTGCACTTCGTGGCCGAAATGACTCTCATTATTAAGGGCCATACGGAAACTGAAGCGGAAGCCATCTTCCAGTTCCACGTCGTTCTTCGTTGCGCCCGGACCGGGCAACCCGGTCGTGGGATCTGCATTAAAAGTTCCCAATCCCTTGTTCGACAAGAGCGATTGCCCCCCGTTGAACCAGACCTCGAACAGCTGCCCCCAGGCTGAGCCGGCTCCGGCACACGCCAGGATTGCCATCACCACAAGTTTTCTCATAAACGTTCAGATGCCCCTGATCAAAAAGTAGTTACACCCATTCGGAGGGTATAGTGATCTGCCCCTCCAGGTATTTTACCGCCCGGCCCCCGATTCCCACCCGGGCGCCCCGATCCTCGCACCACAATTCTCCGCCCCGCCGTGAAATTTGCCGCGCAAACAGGACCTTCTTGCCCAGCTTCCGCGACCAGTACGGGATCAAAGTGGTGTGGGCGCTGCCGGTCACCGGGTCCTCCGGAATCCCGGCGCGCGGGGCAAAGAAGCGTGATACGAAATCGCAATCTCCTCCCGGCGCGGTGACGATCACCCCCCGGCAGTCGACACTCGCGAGCTTGCTCATGTCCGGCTTTAACGACCGAATCTGATCTTCGGTTTGATATACGCAGAAGCAGTCACCGGTCCGGAGGAAAGCAGCCGGCCGAGCGCCTAACGCCTCGAACAGCACGCTGTCTTCGGCGCACTCCAGAGGCGGGCGCGATGGAAAGTCCAGCACATACCGATCTCCGTCGCGAGTGACGGTCAGCTCGCCGCTCGGCGAATCGAAAACCACCGGCGACGAAGGACTCTCCTTGCGCAGTTCCAGAATCACGTATGCCGTCGCCAGAGTCGCGTGGCCGCACAGGTCGACTTCCACCGTGGGGGTGAACCAGCGCAGCCGATAGCGGCCGTTCTCGCGAACGTAATAGGCCGTCTCCGATAGGTTGTTCTCAGCCGCAATGGCCTGCAGAGCTTCATCCTTGAGCCATCGTTCCAAAGGGCAAATTGCGGCCGGGTTGCCGCGAAAGGGCTGGCTGGCGAACGCATCCACCTGGTACAGAGGAAGGATCATGATATCGATGAACCGTCGCCGCCGGTTAGTTCCCTTGCCTGGTCTGAAGGATTTTCAACGTGCGCTCCAGCTGCTGGATTCGCTGCGCCTGGTCGTCATTCGATTGCTTGAGGCGGTTCACCTCGGTCTCCAGTTCGTCTTTGCGCTGCTGTAGCGTTTTTAACTGCTCCGCGTTTCCCGAGGACGGCGGTGGACCAAGAAAGCGCGAAGCCTCCTGCACCTTTTTTCCACCGGGCTCGTCGACGATCATACGCACTTGAATGTCGCCGGTATCGCGCTTATAAGAGAACTTTCCGAGCGCCAATTCGGCTGGATTCAGGGGGATACTGCGGTTCTGCGGGCCATCGGCAATCTCCAGGGCGCCGCCTACCGCCTTGGATATCGGCGCGGCGAGACGGTTCCATTCGATATCCAGTTGGCCCTCACGCTCCAAAACACTCAGCGAAATCGTTTCGTTTGCGGCATCGGATGTCAGAAAGCGTGCTCCTGTCGCCGCCAGCAAACCGATCACGATCAAGGCCGCCACCAGCCAGAGCCACTTCTTACCCGAAGTCCTTTTAACGGGACTCGAATCGGGATCGGGCTCTATCAGATCAAATGCGGAAGGAATGGCAGAGGGCGCCTGCATCGGCTGTCCGAACAGCGATGTCGGGTTGGACGGAGGCCGCACCGGACTCGCTTGCACAACAGAACGGACCTCCGGCGTCGGCATGGGAAGCGGCACTTCGGCGATGGGAGCGCTACGAGGCTCCGGCGGCGGCCGCACGGCAGTCGGTCTTGGTCGATCCCCGCGAGGCTCGGGGCGTCGTTCCCCGCGATTCTCCCCACGATTTTCAAAGACCCCCGCCATCCTGTCCGGGAAGTTGAACTCCAGATAACTCTGGCTGCTGTTTAGTGTGCCCGCCGGCTCCCGAACGAAGAATCCGGCGCGCATGTTTCCGCCCCGGCTCGGCCGCACCACCAGAGTCACCTGCCACGGCTGGGCAAAAAACGTCGAAAAAATCTCCTGGTCGGATTCGGCCAGCGTGATTTCGGTGCGCGTATGCGAGACGTACCAGCCCACACACACCAGATCCTCTAAACGCGAGTCCGCTGCATCGTGGCGAATCTGCTCGTGCAATGCGGCGCGATCCCGCTCGGATAGGCGAAAGGTCGGACCGCTGGCGTGTTCGCAAGACATTGGGCGAATCGCCATGATCCGCACAGTTTGCTCTTCCTTCACGCCGTACAACAGGCCGCCCACTTCGATCCCGCCGCGCGAAAGCTTCTGGAAACCTTCCGCAACTTCCTGCCGAATCTCCTCGATCACCACCAAGGAATACTCGATGGTGAGCGGACTCGCCACGGCACTCCAGGTCCCGAAGGTTGCGTCGCTCATGCTAAGGCCGGTCCCACAGCGCTATCCTGACTTGAAAAGTTTGATCGACACTCGACTAGTACCATTGTACGGATCTGGCGGCAGTTCCTGTGCCGACGCATCGCACGTCAGCACAGGCGCCGAGTTATATCCTACAGGGGCGAGCTACGCGGATGCGGCTCCGCTAGCAGCCGCCCGCGCTGCTGCGAGCGCAGCCTCGTAATCGGGATGATCCGCAACTTCCTTGACATACTCGACGTGGCGAATCACATTGTTCTTATCCACCACGAAGATCGCGCGGCTCATGATACGAAGATCCTTGATCAGGGTTCCGTACGCCTCACCGAAAGATCCAGCCCGATGATCGGAAACCATCTTGACGTGGTCCACCCCGTAGGCCCCACACCAACGTTTTTGCGCGAAGGGAAGATCCATGCTAATGGTGTAAATCTTCACGTCGGGCAGCTTGCCGGCTTCTTCATTGAACCGCTTGGTCTGCGCATCGCACACCGGAGTATCGAGCGAGGGCACTACGCTGAAAATCCGGACACCGCCTCCCGTTCCTGCCAGATTGACATCTTTAAGTGAATCGTCGACCGCCTTAAAGTCCGGCGCCTTCTCGCCCGGCTTCAACGCCGGCCCCAGCACCGTCAGCGGATTTCCTCTGAGTGTTGTAGCTCCTGGTCTCTCCATATATCTCTATTGTAGTAATTCCGCAAGCGCCGCCGCTTCCGTGACAGGAAGCTTGCATGCGTAGTTCTCGCAAACATACGCGGTAGCGAGCCCGTCTATCGACGGCATGGCATTGGGGGCTTCAGAAGACTGCATGACGACGGCGTTGGGTAGAAAACGCTTGCGGATCTCGGCCAGCATCGCGACCTGTTGGTCACGAGGTCCCGCCAGGACGATTTCCATCGGCTTCCCCATCGCGAACATTTGCGATACCAGCATCTGTGGCAATCCGGAGCCGCCCGCGAGCATGCGGCCCGAGAATGCTTCGAGCGTACGGTCGGCTGCTTTCCGGAAATCGTCCCTTCCCGTCATGCGTGCGAGCCGAAGCAGAGCGAGCGCCATTACCGAATTCCCGGATGGTTCCGCGCCGTCATAATCGTCTTTGAGACGGAGCACCAGGTCGCCTTGATTCGCGGGCGAGCTGAAGAAACCGCCGCCCTCCGTATCCTGAAACAACGCTAGGCCGCGTTCCGCCAACTGCGCCGCCCACGTCACATCTGCCGGGTCGAACGCCGTTTCGTACAAATCCAACAGGGCGTTGATCAGTGCCGCGTAATCGTCCAGGAATGCCTCAATAGCTGCATCTCCATCGCGATAACGGCGCAGTAGCGTCGAATCCGCCTCGCGCCACAAGTGCCGATGAAGGAGATTCCGTGCGTCACGAGCCGCTTGTTCGTAGCGCGCCTCACCGAGAATCTGCGCGCCCTTCGCGAATGCCGAAATCATCATGCCGTTCCAGCCGGCCAGGATTTTATCATCGAGGTGCGGGCGTGGCCGGCGCGAACGAACTTCGAGCAGCCTCGCAATCGATTGTTTGTTGGCCGGCACGTCTTGCGCCGCATAGAGGATGTTGCGGCCCGTGAATTCGCCGTGCGGATCTTCCTGCACGTTGCCATTCGGTTTGACGCCGAACCGCCGGCAGAACACCCCGGCCTCGGCCTCGCCGAGAACCTCCACAATTTCCTGATAGCTCCAGATGTAGAAGGCGCCTTCCGATTTTTCGTTGGGCTTGGCCGGATCGACAGCGCTATCGGCGTCCTCAGCCGAATAGAATCCGCCGTCCGGATGCGCCAGATCGCGCAACACGTAATCGAGGATGTCGCGGCCGACATCGGCGTACTGAGATTCTCCTGTGATTTGGTACGCCTCAAGATACGATGTCGCCAGCTGCGCCTGATCGTACAGCATCTTTTCAAAGTGGGGCACGAACCAGTTTTCATCCACCGAGTAACGATGAAAACCCCCGCCCAGTTGATCGTGCATGCCGCCCTTGGCCATCGCACGCAGGGTCACTAAAACCATATCGCGAGCTTCGTCATTCCCCGTAGCCGCGCCGTACCGCAATAGGAAATTGAGCACGCTCGGCCGCGGAAACTTCGGCGCGGCGCCGAATCCGCCGAGTTGCGGATCGAACGATCTGCGGAAGGCATAGAACGCAGAATCGAGCGCATTCTGTCCGACCTGGCCCCGTTCTCCAGTGCCGTGCTGGCTGTACTGGAGTAGCTGTTCGAGCACATGCGCGCCTGATTCCTCGATTTTGGCGCGGTCCTCGCGCCAAGCCCGCGCCAACCTTTCGAGAATGGCGCGGAACCCCGGCCGGCCATACCGCGTGTCAGGCGGAAAATACGTCCCGCCGAAAAACGGCTTGCCCTCGGGCGTGAGCCACACCGACATCGGCCATCCGCCGCTGCCGGTGGACGCCTGCACAAATAGCATGTACACGCGGTCCAGATCCGGCCGTTCTTCCCGATCCACTTTGACTGGCACAAAGTGCTCATTCAGGACCTTGGCGACGTCATCGTTCTCAAACGACTCGCGCTCCATGACGTGGCACCAATGACAGGTCGAATAACCAACCGACAGAAAAATCGGCTTGTCTTCCTGGCGGGCCTTATCAAGTGCAGCCTGCCCCCACGGATACCAGTCCACCGGATTATGCGCGTGCTGTAGCAGGTACGGACTTTTTTCGTGCGCGAGGCGGTTGGAAGACACTACTTCAAGGTATACCCTTGGGTCGACACCGCCGAACACACGATCTCCGAATTGTGCCCGCGACTCGCGAAAACATCGCGCACCAATTGACACACATCTTCCTGGCCGCGTTCGTGGAACACCAATATCGAGGGACCGGCCCCACTGAGGGCACAGCCGAGCAGACCAGGAGCTCGAAGCTTAGTGATCTCCTCAAGTCCCGGCACTAGTTTGTAGCGATACGGTTGATGCATGCGATCTTCGAGAGCGGTAGGAAAGACATCCCGGGCTCCCGTCGCCAGGGCCGCGATCAGTAGCGCGCTGCGCTGTACGTTGAACACGCTGTCGGCGCGAGAGTAAGTTTCCGGTAGAACCTGCCGTGCTTCCGAAGTCGGCAACATGAAATCCGGCACGACAACCGCGACGTTGTAGTGGGGATCAAGTTCCAGACGAACGGCCCGTGCGACTCCCTCGGAATCGATGGCGCTGGCCACGATCGAGCCCAGCACGCACGCCGCGACATTATCAGGATGTCCCTCGATTTGCGCGGCTTCGTCCAGGACCCGATGCGCGTCCCAGCCGAGCCCCAAAACCTCATTCGCAATGACCACTCCGGCCGTGAGAGCGGCCGCGCTCGACCCCAGACCCTTGCCGATGGGGATGTCATTGGCGATCTCGAGTTCAATGGGAGGCATGGCCGCCCCGGTGTCGGAGGCCACCCGTAAGGCGGTCTGCCAAATGAAGTTATCCGCGGCTGTCGAGATAGAACCAGAGTCTCGTCCGGAAGCGCAAATGGCCAGCGAATCGGCCCCCCGAAAGCGGCATTCCAGGTATAGGTTTAGAGCCAGCGCCAGGGCGTCAAAACCGGGGCCGAGGTTCGCGCTGGATGCAGGTACACGAACGGTTTTCCGCGCGGAAGGCATGAATCCAACTATTCTGGCACGCTTCCGGCTAAAATAGAGTATATGGCCTCAAGTACTACGGTGAGCCCCTTAGCCGGCTCCGTCGAAATGCCCCCCTGGAAGAACCTTCTGAGTCATACAGCCGCACTGGTTGTGGCCTTCCTGTTTATCTGCGCGGGCGTCTATAAGGCAATTGACCCGTACAAGTTCGCCAACCTGGCTAAGAATCTTCTAGTGCCCTACGACCTGACCCTGCCGTTGGCGCTGCTTTTGGCAGTGGCGGAAACCACCGCCGGGGTGCTGATCTTGGTGCCGCGCTTCCGACGCTGGGGAGCCATGTTGGCAGGCCTCCTCCTGCTGGTATTCATGGGCTATATCGGATGGAATTATAGAGCCTTGATCGGCCGCGATTGCAGCTGTTTTCCGGTACTCACCCTGCCCTTTGGAATCAGCATCGACATGCGGCGTTCGGTGGGTCCTGGCTTTTTCTATGGCGACTTGGCTTTCCTGGCCGCCGCCGCGATTGCCGGAATCTGGGCCAAGCGTTCCCAAGGGCTCCGTACGGCTGCCGTGATTCTGGGTGCCGTGGCAGTATTCGCGGGGGTCAGCTTCGGCTCGGCGTATAGCAAGCTAACCGGGCTCAAGGCGCCGGATTCCATTATGGTCGACGGCCAGCCGATGTCTTTGCAGCAAGGCCGGGTGTTCTTGTTCTTTTATGATCCAGAGTGCGGGACCTGTTTCGCGGTGGGAAAGAGTATGGCGCCCCTAAAGTTCAAGGATGACGTTACTGTGGTTGGCATACCCACGCGTGTTCCACAATTTGCAGCCTCCTACCTGAAGGACAGCGGCTTCCACGCCAAAACCTCGACCGACTCAGCCAAGTTACGAGAAATTTTCAAGTTCGATAATCCTCCTTATGCGGCGCTCATCGAACGGGGACGGCAGACCGGCGTGATTCTGCCCACGCAGTTCGATGAAGATAATCCATCCAAGCATATTGCGCTACTGAAGCAGATGGGCGTCGTTGAATAAAGAGACCGAGTAGCGTGTCGATCCGCAGTTTTCTCGGCATTCCCGACCAGCACGCAGTAGCCGGCGATACGGAAACCGTCCGCAAGGTAATTGAGGCGCTGGATCAGATGGACCCTGCGCGCGCCCGCTTCATCGCCGCATTTGGATACATCTTGAGCCGTGTGGCCAATGCCGATCTCAAGATCAGCCCAGAAGAAGTCCACGCCATGGAGCGGATCATCATGGAACGGGGTGGGCTGCCGGAGGAGCAGGCCATGATCGTGGTCCAGACCGCCAAGACGCGCGCGCAACTCTTTGGAGGCACCGAGAATTTCCTGGTAACGCGCGAGTTTAGCCGGATCGCCACGCGCGAAGAGAAACTGGCGCTCCTCGACTGCTTGTTCGCGGTCGCAGCCGCGGAAGCTGGCATCTCGACGACGGAGGACAACGAGATCCGCCAGATCGTCAACGAACTGGGGCTGGGTCATCCAGATTTTATTGCGGTCCGGTCGCGGTGGAAAGATCAGCTAACCGTTCTAAAAAAGATCTAGGCGGCCTCAGGCACGGGCTTCTCGCACAGCAAATCCAGGAACGCCTGTGCCACCGGCTGAAAGCGTTTCCTTTTTCGATGGATGATTCCTAACGGTCGGTACAGCGATGCGCCAGCGAGCCGGATCGCCGCCAGCCGCTTTTGGCGAATATCTTCCCGCATGACGCGATGTGGCATGATGCTGACCCCGACCCTGTGCGCCACCGCTTCCTTGATCATCTCGATGTTGTCGAAGTGAACCGATACGTTCACTTCCACGCCCTTCTCTTTGAGAAAGCGATCTACGTCGCCACGGATCGGTAGCTCTTCGTCGAACCCGACGAAGTCCACGCCGTTCAAATCTTCGATCGGGATCGCCCCGCGGATGACGGCTGCTTTCTTGGCCAGTGGATGGTCCGGCGCCGTGGCGAGCACCATTTCCTCCTGCCGCCAGGGGATTACCTTGATCTCGCGCGTGGAATGCGGATAGCTCACCAGCCCTAGATCGACCTGATCGGCCAAGACGGCGGCATAGACTTTAGCCGGTTGTAAATATTGGACTTCGAGACCCGCCTCTGGATGCCGTCCGGCGAACAGCTTTTCGAGCTCCACCATTTCGCTCAATCCCACGGAGTAAATCGAGGCGACACGAACCGTGCCAGCCGAATCATGTTTCAGAACCTTCAAGGCTTCTTCGAGCTCGACCCGTCGCCGCAGCACATCCCGGCAGAACTCGGCGTAAAGCTGGCCGGCAGGGGTAACGAGAAGGGGGCGCCGGGAGCGGTCCAGCAAGGTGGTCCCGAAGGTCCGCTCCAGTTCCTGCACGTGCTGGCTGGCGGCCGACTGGCTCAATTCGTTCATGGCCGCCGCACGGCTAAAACTACGTGTCTGCGCGATGTCTCTGAAAAGCTTGAGACCAATCTCGTCCACGAATCTATTATATATTAGCGGTACTAATACTACAAGTCCATACTTTCTATTGACGTAATAGTGTTTCAGATAGTACTCTAGACTATGGTCAAGCAAGGGCTCTACGACCCCCGCTATGAACACGACGCCTGCGGGATGGGGTTCATCGTTAACCTAAACGGTGAGAAATCCCACGATATCATCCGCAAAGGCATCGAGATCCTCATCAACCTCACCCACCGCGGCGCCTGTGGATGCGATCCGGAAACGGGCGATGGCGCCGGCATCACCATCCAGATCCCGCACGAATTCTTCTCGCGGGAGTGCTCCCGGCTGGGCTTTTCGCTTTCCGAACCGGGCACCTACGGCGTGGGCATGATGTTCTTGCCAGTCGAGCCGAAGCAACGGCTGATCTGCGAAGGCATCGTCGAGCGCGTCGCCAAGGAAGAAGGACTTACGGTCCTGGGATGGCGCGATACTCCCGTGCATGGGGACGCCATCGGCCGGACCGCGCGTGCCACGCAGCCCTACATCGAGCAAGTATTTATCCGCGGCGGCGCCGACATGACGCAAGACCAGCTGGAGCGCAAGCTGTACGTAGTGCGGCGGAGCGTCGAATCCGAAATTCGCGAGACCGATCTTTCCGAGAAGCATTTCTTCTACGTCCCTTCCATGTCGTCGCGGCTGATCGTTTACAAGGGCTTGCTCCTCGCGCCGCAGATCGACGACTTCTACAAAGAATTGCGGGACCCGGAGACGCGCAGCTGCTTGAGCATGGTGCACCAGCGGTTCTCGACCAACACGTTTCCCACCTGGCAGTTGGCGCATCCGTATCGTTACATTTGCCATAACGGCGAGATCAATACCGTGCGTGGGAATGTCAACTGGATGAACGCGCGCGAGTCGACGCTCCAGTCAGACCTATTCGGAAACGATATTTCCAAAGT
>JAICXC010000029.1 GCA_025980665.1 Bryobacteraceae bacterium | reverse complement strand
TTCCGGGACCAGGCGAAAACCGTTCGCCTTCCCGCCGGAATCACTGTTCGCCTTCAGCCCGGAATCCTGTTCGTCTTCACCCCGGAATCGTTTTCGCGTTCACCCCGGAATCCCGTTCGCCTTGCCCCGGAATCCGCACTCTGGTGAGCCCGGCACCCTTTCAAAATTCGCGGGTTCTTTATTGAAGGAACATTCCTGACACAACTCTATCCATAATTCCGTGTTTTCGGCAGGTGCGTTAGAGGTATTACGGGCCAGGAAGTCAATCGAAAACACATTGTCTGAATTTGGTGACTGCGTCAGTGCCAAAAGGGGAAACTCCGAATCAGACAGATTGCCATTCTTGAGCAAGCTAAATGTGATCTTGGGTCGCTCCGGCGGATCTGGTTTGCCTACTTTCCCAATGCTGGCGTTCAGGTTGGTCTCGGTTTTTGAGAGTAGATCCGTTACGGTGCTCATCGTCCCCTTTAGATCGTTTCGTACCATGCTTATCTGTTGATCGGAATGAGCGGTTGCATCCTTAAGATCACCACGGACCATCGTAATTTCAACGTCGGTGTGCTCATTGGCTTTATTGACCGCCTCCATCACAATGTCTTTTGGTGGAACGGCAGACAGCGCCGCACGATATCCCCGCACACCGGCAGCGATCAGAAGCCCCGAGCCTACGAACCCAAGGATGTAGAACGCGAGACGATATCCACGCTTATCGGTTGCCAAGTAGCCTCCGATAACGGTTAGTGCTATGCCCACGATGCCACCGCCTATGTATAGAAGCAGGTCGATCATCGGATCGGACATCTTTGCTAGATCGTGGCGATAAACCACCAGGAGCGATATACAGACGAATATCACAACGAGCGAGGCGATTCGCCGCAGCGTAATGGTTCTGAAGGACATTTCTCCTGATGGGTTCTGTAACCCGCATCATATCAGGTCCTCTACTGGGTTTGTAAAAGGCACAATTCCGGTACCGTATTGACATGCGAAGGGGTTCGTACTAATGTTTTAGTATGAGTCGCATCGGAAGCAAGCCAAAAACCACGCTCACGGGACAGGAATTGGAAATCATGAAGGTGATCTGGAAGCTGGGGACGCCTACGGTGCGGCAGGTATATGAAGATCTGCTGGAACGCAGAAAGGTGGCCTATACCACCGTCATGACCATGATGAACATTTTGGAACAGAAGGGTTATCTCAAGAAGCGCCAAGGCGACCGCGCGTTTGTTTACACACCCAGCCGCCCGGAAAAGCAGGTGATTCGCGCCATGGTCCGGGAATTCGTCGATCGCGTGTTTAACGGGGCCGCCGAGCCGCTGCTACTGCACTTGGTGGAGGATGACAAGCTCACCAAAGAAGAGCTCGATGAGATCCGCGGCAGCATTCGCGCGGCCGGCGACAAGAGGCGATCATGAACTCGCAACTGTTTGGCAATCTGCTGTCCTGGTCGGCGCAGATCTCGATTCTGGCCATGGCCGGCGCGGCGGGGGCTTTCACGTTGCGCCATCCGCGGGCTCGCCTCTATTTCTGGCAGACGCTTCTGGCAATTGCATTGATGCTTCCCGTAATAGCTCCCTGGAAGCGGCCGCTCGACGTGGCCCTAGCGCAGTCAGCGCCTGTAGCATTGACGATACCCGCCGTAGCGGTATCCAGGGTTCCCCCAACTTCAACCGCTTGGGGATTCGAACAACTTGCGATGTTGCTGGCTGCCGGCGCGGCTTTCCGACTGGTCTGGGTGGCCGCGGGATTGCTGCGATTGGCCCGCATCCGGAAGCATGCCCGGCCCTTGCAGATGCCTCCGGTCGCGTTCGGCGGAAGTGCGAGCTGGTACGTGTCGGATCAGGTGACTGGTCCTGTCACGTTCGGCTGGCTGCGCCCGTCCATTTTGCTTCCGGCCAGGATGTCCGAACTGACGCCAAGCGCGCAGGAAGCCATCGCCAGCCATGAGCTGTTCCACGTCCATCGCCGCGACTGGCTGTTCGTCATGGCGGAGGAACTGATTCGGAGCGTACTGTGGTTTCAACCGGCCGTGTGGTTTGTGCTTTCGAGGATTCAACTGGCTCGGGAGCAGGTAGTGGATCAGGAAGTAGTCGATGCGACGCGCGATCGCACGGGGTACTTGGACGCGCTGGTATCCGTCGCCGCGCAAAGATTGCAGGCGGACGTCGCACCGGCGCCCTTATTTCTTAAAAAACGCCAGCTCGCGGCACGAGTGCAGGCACTGCTGAAGGAGACCTCGATGTCTGCATCCCGTCTTGCCGCCCATGTTTCGGTCGCCGCATCCGTGGCCGTTCTAGGCGCGTGCGCCGCGATCTGGTTTTTCCCGTTGCGGAGCGCCGCGCAGGTGCTTCCGGACGATCCCGGCATTACTGTAGATGCAGGAGCAACACTGGCGCATCGCACACCGGTACACAATCCTACGACTGCGATGGGGGATGTGCTACTGGAGCTCAAGCTTAATTCCAAAGGCGAGGTCGCCGATGCGCGCGTCCTGAGCGGTCCGGATGAATTGCGCAAAGCTGCGCTGGCGAGCGTGCTGGATTGGCATTACGCGGCCGATACTGCGCCGCCCTCGCTGGTGCATGCGACGATTCATTTCGGACAGCGACTTGCATCGGACGCTCCTCCTCCGCCGCCACCTCCGCCTCCTCCACCGCCGCCAGGTCCGGGAGCTGCGAAAGGGTTACGAGGTGGACTTGGCGCGGGACTTGGAACAGGACTCGGCCAAGGAGTCTCTCCTCCGCCGCCACCTCCGCCTCCACCTCCGGAAACCGCCGTCATACAGCGGATCGATTTCGCGGGATTGAGCCCCGAGTTGCAACAACGAGTGCAGAACAGTTTGACCGTACGTGAGGGCGATACCCTGAGACTGGCCGAATGGGGGAGCATTCGAGAGTCCTTGCGGAGTATCGACGAGCACCTGGTCATGATCGTTCAAGGGAATGGCAACCCTTCGGACCGCGTGACCCTCAGGATCGCGCTGCGACCCGGGGTGGAGCTAAGGCAACCTGTAGTTTCTGCCGCGCTGCCACCGGGAGTTTACCGGATCGGCGGTGGCGTCAGCGCGCCCATTCCGACTATCAGGCCCGAACCTGAATATTCCGAAGAGGCTCGTAGAGCCAAGTGGCAAGGTGCTGTGCTGCTGCAACTGGTGGTGGACGAGAACGGAGTCCCGCAGGATATCCGGATCGTCCGTTCGCTTGGCTTGGGCCTGGATGAGAAGGCTATCGAGGCGGTGCAGCAGTGGCGCTTCAAGCCGGGGCTCAAGGATGGGAAGGCAGTCCCGGTCTCCGCTAACATCGAAGTCAACTTCCGGATTCCGTCGGCTGACCCGGTCGCTATGGCCGCACCGGCCTCCAAGCCAATTACGGTGGGCGGACCGGTCATGGAGTCGCGCGTGGTGCAGAGAATACCTCCGGTTTATCCCGCGAACGCGCGCACGGCCAGAGTCCAGGGGACCGTTCAACTCAGCGTCATCATCGGACCGGACGGAAGAGTTCAAGATGTGCAAGCTTTGTCCGGCCCCGCGATGCTCACGCCTGCGGCGATCCAGGCTGTAGCGCAATGGGTATACCAGCCGTTCTTATTGAACGGCCAGGCAGTCAGTGTGCAGACTACCGCCGACGTGAACTTTGTACTCGAGTAGTCTACGGCACGTGGCCGTGTTGGGCGATAATGTGAGTTCCGCCCAACATGCCCAAAATCACCTATATTTCAGACGCCGGAGTCTCGCGTACCATTGACGTTCCGGTTGGCGACACTGTCATGGAAGGAGCCGTGCAGAACGGCGTCGATGGGATTGTCGCCGAATGCGGCGGTAATTGCCAATGCGCGACCTGCCACGTCTACGTCGAAGAAAAATCCCTGCCCCTGCTGAAGCCGATGGCGGAGGACGAAGATGCGATGCTCGAGACGACCGCGTCGCCCCGGAAATCCAATAGCCGCCTGAGCTGCCAGCTCCACATAACGCCGACGTTCGACGGCCTTGTGGTTCACACGCCTCCGACGCAGCAATAACACTGACAATAAACTCATAAGTGGCCGTGGTCATTATTGGCGGAGGGCAGGGCGGTTTCCAGATCGCCGCATCCCTGCGCGCCGAGGGCTACCAGGAGCGGATCACGCTGATTGGCGACGAGCCTCACATCCCCTACCAGCGTCCTCCGCTATCGAAAGGTTTCCTGGTCGGCAAACAGGAGCAGCGTCATGCCGAACTGCGCCCCGCCGCGTTCTACGAGGCGCAGCGCATCACGTTGGTCACAGCGCGCGCGACGGCCATCGATCGTCTCGCTCGGCGCATCACGCTCGATTCGGGGGAGCATATCGAATACGACACGCTGGTGCTGGCCACTGGTGCGCGGAATCGCTTGCTTCCGCACGATAACGTGTTCTATCTACGGACCTTGGGCGAAGCTGCCGAGATTCGCCAGCGCTTGGCCGCCGCGAACGATGTCGTCGTCATCGGCGGCGGGTTCATTGGACTCGAAGTGGCCGCCGCGGCGCGAATCCTTAGCAAACAGGTGACGGTCATCGAGGGCCAATCGCGGCTCATGACTCGCGTCGTGGCGCCGGTGGTGTCGGAATACTTCCGCAGCCAGCACGAAGCCAAGGGCGTCGATATCTTATTGAATGCCACCGTGCAGAGAATTTCCGACAACGAAGTATTGCTGGGGGAGAGAACTCGACGTCCGGCCGATCTGGTAATCGCCGGGATCGGAGTTGCGCCCAATGTGGAACTGGCGCTCGAGGCCGGTTTACCCGTAGGCAACGGCATCACAGTGGACGAGTATCTGCGAACCCCCGACGAGCACATTTTCGCAATAGGCGATTGTGCGGAATGCCCCAGTCTCTATTTCGAAACTTGCGTGCGTCTGGAATCGGTACAGAACGCCGTCGATCAGGCGGCCTGTATCGCCAAGGCGATCGTCGGCCACCCAGCGCCTTATGGTGCTGTTCCATGGTTTTGGACCGATCAATACGACATCCATCTGCAAATGGCGGGATTGCCGACGGGCTTCGATCAGGTGGTGACGCGGGGCGATCCGGAGAGCCGGAAGTTTTCGGTGTTTTACTACCGGGCGGGGAAGTTATGTGCGGTCGATTCCATCAATCGGCCAGCGGATCACTTGGCGGCAAGAAAACTGATCGGGGCCCACGCGACGGTGAGCCCCGACCAAGCTAAGGATGAAAGTTTCGACCTGAAGACAGCGGTTAGTTGACGGACGTGCAGCGGCAGCCGGCGTAGATTTCGTCCAGCGCGCCGTTCAGTGCGTCCAGGATGCGATCGGCGACGGCAGCGGCTTCGGCAGCCGGCACCTGGTGACGCTCAATCAGCGCTTCCCACTGCGCGGCATGCTCCACATCGGCCGATTCGTGCACGGCGAAATAGCGCAGCGTGTCGTCCTCGGTGATCTTGTAGTTGGCCTTTAGACCTTCGATCTTGGCGGCCGAAACTGCCGGGATCTGGTTCTCGTAGCAGTACAGGCCCGCGGCGGCGAGTCCGGTATCCATCTTCGCGATGGAACGGAATGTCTCAACGAGCGCCTTCATCTTCGGACCAGCGGCTTGTCCGAGCACGGCTTCGCGCGATTCGCCCAATCCAGCGGCGAAATCCAGCCACAGGTCGGGATGGGTGGGTGAGGTCGCTTCTTCGTCAGCCAGGTTTGCGGCGATGGTCTGCCGGGAAGCGAGATCTTCGCAGCGGCTGTGCATCTCGCTCAGATAAGCGGGAAACGCGCGGACGTGCGTGAAATATTGGCGCGCGTAGGACTGCAGGTCTTCGAGAGACAGCTCGCCCTTACTCCACGCCACGTAAAACGGATGCTTCAAGAGGTGCTTGGCATCGATCTTTTGGTTCAAAACTTCGATGGTCGAAGACATATGTGCAGTATTCTACCAGAATGTGGGCCGCCTCCATAGTCATGCGGGTGTGCTCCTGGCTGTCTTATGTGCACTGACAGATTCTGCCGACGCTCTCGGTGGGGCAGGGCACTATGGCTGTGGTTGACTAGGCGGGGTGCATTTTCTGATAGTGTTTCCGATACGGCCGGCGAGTCGCCAATATGATGACCAGCATAAGAACTCCGGAAACCGCCATGGTCAGGGCCAGGCCCGCGCCGATCATCTTGGGATCCTTGAACAAATAGTCGGCGAACACTCCCGGCATCAGCGGCCCTAGGGTCAGACCGCCTAAGTTGAGGATGAACAGGTATAGCGCGCTGACCTGGGCCCGCACCTGATTCGGAAAAATCAATTGCAGAGCAGCGCCGGCGGTGCCCATCGGCAGCACCAGGAAAAAGAAACCCGGACCGATCAACGCCAGCGACCAGGCTGCGCTGGGCATCAACATCGCCGGAACCAGAAACAGTAGTATGCCGATCGCGCAAGGAATCGCGACCAGGAGAGGCGCGTCGATTATGCCGCGCTTCTGCCATCGCTCGCTGAGCCATCCGCCCAGGTACAAGCCCAGGCAACCGAAAGGAAGAATCAGGAATCCCAGGGCACGTCCAGTCTGGCCTATGGTCCAGCCGTGCGCGCGCAGGAAATAGGTTGGTACCCAGGCGCTGAAACCATAGTTGCAGGCCGCTTGAAAAACGAAGCCGACCGAGATTCCCAGCACCGATTGCCAGCGCGACCGAATTTCGGTAAACGTCTGCTCGATGCTGAGCTTGGTGGTGCCGGCAGCAGTGCGCGCGAGGCTTTTGCGGATCGGCTCTTTCACGGTGTAGGCCAGCAGCGCGAAGAGCAGTCCCGGCATCCCCAGAATCAGAAACGTCACTCGCCAAGAGGCTATGGTTCCTAAAATCGGCAACGTGATCTCTGGCTGTCGCGTCACGGCTTGTACGGCTGTCCCACCCACGATGAGGGCAAGGCTCGATCCGAGCTGTTGGCCGATATAGAACACGCTCAGCGCCGCGCCCAAGCGTTCCTTCGGAAACAGATCCGCCAGGATCGAGAATGCAGCAGGGTTCAGGCCGGCCTCGCCGATCCCCACGCCCATGCGGGCCAGAAACAGGGTCGCGTAACTTCGGGCGAGGGCGCATCCCGCTGTGAAAATGCTCCAGAATGCGATGCAGATAGAGATGAGATTGCGCCGATTGGTCGAATCCCCCAGACGGCCCAGCGGCAGACCCATCAGGGCATAAAACAGCGCGAAGGAAAAGCCCTGGAGGAGGCCGACCATAGTGTCGTTGACCTTGAGGTCAGCCTTGATGAATGGCACCAGCAAACTGAGGATCTGCCGGTCCACATAAGAGAGCGCGTAGCACAGCATGAGCACTACGGCGGCGTACCACGGGTTCTTCACGTCGAACCACTATACTGCAATCGTGTTGCTGAGGATTCCAGAACGCAGTTTGGTGCTGCTGATCGGCGCGGCCGGAAGTGGCAAGTCCACGCTTGCGCGCAAGCATTTCAAAAGCACGGAGATCGTCTCGTCGGACGCGCTGCGAGCCATGGTCTCCGACGATGAGGCGGATCAGAGCGCCTCGGGCGACGCATTCCACCTTCTGCGGCTGATTGCCATGAAGCGCCTTCGCCGGGGGCGGCTCACGGTGATCGACGCTACGAACGTCCAGCGTCCAGCGCGCAAGAGTCTTCTGGCGATTGCTGCACAGACTTCGGCGCCCACCACGGCGATTGTTTTGAACCTCCCCTTGGACACGTGCCTGGCTCGAAATAGAACACGTCTAAACCGGCTGGTGGATCCAGACGTCGTCGAAAAGCAGGTTGCAGATCTAACCGAATCTCTGCATGGCCTTGCCCAGGAAGGCTTTCAGAGGGTCTATGTATTGGATAACACGGAAGATATCGATTCGATATGCATTTTGCGCTCGTAATCCGTTTGGCACTGTTTTGGCACGCCAGATTCTAGGTAACATTAGACTTTAGGGATCTCCTCGCTTGAACCTCACGGCACTTTTCATCAGGCGGCCAGTCATGACGGCGCTGGTCATGCTGGCAATTGTCATCGCGGGCGTCGCGGGATACCGGATGCTGCCGGTGAGTGATCTGCCTAATATCGATTTCCCAACCCTCCAAGTTCAGGCGACTTTGCCGGGCGCGAGTCCCGAAACCATGGCCGCGTCAGTAGCGACGATCCTAGAGCGGCAATTTTCCACAGTGCCGGGTCTGGATTCGATGACCTCCACCAGTGCCCGGGGCTCCACCAACATCACGCTGCAATTTGTTCTGGAGCGAAATATCGACGCGGCGGCCCAGGATGTGCAGTCGGCTATTTCCGCGGTCGTACGCCGTCTGCCCATCAATATGCCGGCACCGCCCCAGTTGCGCAAGGTCAATCCGGCCGATCAGGCGATCCTGTTTATGGGTCTCAATTCGGCCACCATCTCGCCGCAGGTTGTGGATGATTTCGCCGAGGTGTTGATCGCCCCGAAGATTTCCACCGTCAACGGAGTTGCGCAGGTAAACGTGTGGGGCGCTTCAAAGTTCGCCGTTAGAGCGCAACTCGATCCGAATCAATTGGCCGCACGCGGTATCGGCATCGACGAAGTTTGGGGTGCAATCCAGAAGCACAACGTCAATCTGCCGGCGGGTACTTTGTGGGGAGCCAATCAGGCCTATACGGTCGAGTCGACTGGCCAGTTGACGAACGCAGCGGAATACCGCTCGCTTATCGTTTCTTATAAGAACGGATCCCCCGTGCGCCTGGGTGATCTGGGACAGGTGCTCGATGGGATTCAGGATACCCGGCAACTCGCGTGGATCAACAACACCCCTTCGATTATGTTCCAGGTCCAGCGCCAGCCCGGCACCAACACGGTCGAGGTGGTGGACAGCATCAAGGCTCTTTTCCCGGAATTTCGAAGGGATTTGCCCCCCGGGGTGAACCTGGACCTGGTGTACGACCGTTCGGTGTCGATTCGTGAATCGGTCAACGACGTCAAATTTACGTTGCTCCTGACCGTAGGGCTGGTGGTCCTGGTCATCTTCGTGTTCCTGCGCAACGTTTCCGCCACCATCATTCCCAGCCTGGCCCTGCCTCTTTCGATCATCGGCACGTTCGCCGCGATGTATTTCCTCAACTACAGTCTGGACAACCTGTCGTTGATGGCGCTTACTCTGGCCGTCGGGTTCGTGGTGGATGACGCCATCGTGGTACTCGAAAATATCGTCCGGCACATGGAAATGGGTAAGTCGCGCATGGCGGCGGCGCTCGAAGGCGGGCGCGAGATTGCCTTCACCGTCCTGTCCATGACGCTATCGCTCACCGCCGTGTTTATCCCGGTGTTGTTCATGGCCGGCATCGTCGGAAGACTGTTCCACGAATTTGCGGTGGTTATCAGCGTGGCGATTCTCATCTCCGGGTTTGTGTCTCTGAGCCTGACGCCCATGCTGTGCAGCCGGTTCCTGAAGCCGCCCACGGAGAAGCATGGCAAGCTGTTTCAGGCCACCGAACGCGGCTTTGACGCAATGCGGGACGCCTACCGCTGGACGTTGAACGGCGTCATCCGGCATCGATTTATCACTCTGATGACAGCCGTCGCGACACTGGCCCTCACTGTGTACTTCTACAGTCTGGTGCCGAAAGGCTTTATCCCCAGCCAGGACACCGATCAGATCAACGTCTCGACTGAATACGCCCAGGACGCGTCGTTCGATAACATGGCCAGGCTTCAGAAGCAGGTCGCGCAGGTAGTCGCCGCGAACCCCAATGTGGACGCATTCTTTTCGCGCGTGGGTGGAGGCGGAAACAATGGCGCCGGCAACTCGGGCCAAATGCAGATCCGGCTGAAACCCCGCGCCGAACGAAACGTCTCGCCGGAGCAGATCATGGATGAGTTGCGCCCCCTGAGCGACGTCATCCCCGGCGTGCGGACCTATTATCAGAATCCGCCGTTAGTACGCATTGGCGGGCAGCAGACGCGGAGTTTATACCAGTACACGCTGCAGGCGCAGGATCTAAAGGAGCTGTATCGCTCTTCACAACAGTTCGAGAAACAGTTGAAAGAAATCCCCGGCCTTATCGACGTGAACAGTGACCTGCTGATCGCCAGTCCCGAGGTAATTGTCGACATCGACCGGGACCACGCGTCATCGCTCGGGGTTACCGCGGATCAGGTTGGCAACGCCTTATACGAAGCCTTCGGAACGGCCCAAGTCTCCGACATCTACGCGCCGACCAACGATTATTGGGTCATTATGGAGCTGCTTCCGCAGTACCAAAAGGATCCGCGAGCGCTCGACCTGATTTACATTCGGTCAGCTAATGGCAAGCTCGTCCCGCTGAGCGCGGTCACTAAGCCCCGCAGCACCGCGGGGCCGCTGGCCGTGAATCACCTGGGGCAGCTTCCCTCGGTGACGATTTCGTTCAATTTGAAGCCGGGCGTGGCATTGGGCGATGCGGTGGGACGCGTCGATGCAGTGGCGCGCGAAACACTTCCTCCCACCGTGAGCGCCACACCTCAGGGCGTGGCAGCCGCGTTTCAATCATCGTTCGTTGGCTTGGGCTTGCTACTGGTAGGGGCGATCCTGGTGATCTACATGGTCCTGGGAATTCTCTACGAGAGCTTCATTCATCCCATCACCATTCTTTCCGGACTCCCGTCCGCAGGCATGGGTGCCTTAGCGACGCTGCTGTTGTTCCACGACGAGCTGAATATTTACTCGTTCGTCGGCGTCATCATGCTGATCGGGATCGTGAAGAAGAATGCGATCATGATGATCGATTTCGCGATCGAGGCGCAGCGTCTGCACAATGTTCCTCCCGCGGATGCGATCTACGAAGCTTGCCTGGTGCGTTTCCGTCCGATCATGATGACCACCGTGGCCGCTCTCATGGGAACTTTGCCCATCGCGATGGGCTTGGGCGCGGGCTCTGAGGCGCGCCGTCCGCTGGGCCTGGCCGTCGTGGGCGGGCTGGTGGTCTCCCAACTCTTGACGCTATATATCACGCCGGTCGTCTATATCTACATGGAGCAACTGCGCGCCAGAGTGGACAAGATCCGAGGAAAGTTTGGTAGCAAACGCAAGAAGCGGGCCGAAACGATTCCCGCTCCGGCCGGGGTCGTCAACAACTGACGACAGTTTCATCTCCCACGAGCACAGGCAACGAGCGCCGAAGTTACGCTTACTGTGCAAAATCGTAACGAAGTAATTCCTCAGTAACCTGAGGCGGCCTTTAAGGTGGACGCCTTAGGGCTGGCGCCGGACCAAAGTTGCAGCAGGTGCTTAGGAGTGAACCAACGTTCGGACCAGCGCGACCCCGGTGAGAGCTTCACCTTGATGAAAAAACCAAGTTGATGATCGCGCCTGCAGGCTTCCACAAGACCTTCGAGGGTATGGTCCTTACTCACGATTCGTACTGCAGTTGCGCGGGGAAAAGCGCAGTCGGTGAGGATTTCCGCGAACCACTCGCCGATTTCCTCCAGATTGCCCAGCATGGCCGGCCTGCCACGGCGGTCCTTGCGGGTAATAAATACAAGCTCAGAACAAAGATTCCGGCTGGTCGATTTTGAGTCGTGCATAGAGTCCTTTCGCCTCTCCATTCAGGTACCACCTCCTTGCACGTACTAGACCATTTCCCCGATGACGGACGCTGGTGCTTCCACTGAGTGCCGGGGTAGGCAAAGACGCCATGGGGCCTGAGTTGGGAATCCCGTAAGATTTAAGAAGACTGAGCACATCAACGGAAATCGGGCGCGGGGTTGGGCTGAGGCTGGAGCACGTCCGAAAAGTCTTCGATGACAATCCTGTCGTGATCGAAGGCCTGGACCTGTCGATCGAGGCCGGAGAGTTTCTTGCCGTGCTGGGACCATCCGGATGCGGGAAGTCGACGCTACTGCGAATGATCGCCCGCTTGTCGGCGACCAACGCCGGCCGCATCGTCACCGAACCTGAACAGTTCCAGACCGCCTTTGTATTTCAAGACGCACACTTGCTCCCGTGGCGTACAGTCCTCGCTAACGCGGCCCTACCACTGGAACTGATGGGCGTCGGGCGGGAAGAGTGCCATGCCAGGGCTCGCGTGATGCTTACGCAAGTGGGATTGTCGGAAGCCGAGTCCCGTTATCCGGCACAACTTTCGGGGGGCATGCGCATGCGTGTGTCGCTTGCGAGAGCATTGGTCACCGAACCTCAGCTGCTGCTTATGGATGAGCCTTTTGCGGCTCTGGACGAGATCACCCGTTTCAACCTCGAAGTGCAGCTTCGCGATTTGTGGCAGCGCCGTGGGATGACCCTGATCTTCGTCACGCACTCCATATCGGAAGCGGCGTTCCTGGCGAATCGCGCGGTGGTGTTGGCCCGACGCGGTGGGAGGATTCGTCTCGATCGCCACATCGACTTGCCGCCGCAGCGTACGAATGATCTGCGCTCCGATCCGCGGTTGGGATACGAGATGAAACTCCTGATGGGCGCGATGGAAGAGGAGTGACGAAGAGTGAAGCGAGTCCTGCCTCCGGTGATTCCATTCGTGGTGATTACGCTGGTCCTTGAGTGGGTGGTACGTAGCGGATTCGTCCCTAGTTATCTGGTTCCTGCTCCGAGTGCGGTTCTCCGGGCGCTGTTCGACAGCCGCGGTGAATTAGCGGCGGCCATGGGCAAGACTTCGTCCGCCGCGTTAATAGGATTCGCGCTGAGCACGCTCATCGGAATCGCGATAGCTGTGCTGCTGTCCTCCTCGCGTGCCGTCCAGCGGGCATTTTATCCCTACGCAGTGTTTTTCCAGACCGTGCCGATCATTGCCGTTGCTCCGTTGCTCGTGATCTGGTTCGGGTATGGAATGAAGACGGTAATCGCGTCGGCATTCATCGTATCGATCTTTCCGGTAATTGCGAACACGCTCACGGGGCTGCGTTCGACGGATCCGGCGCTGCGGGATCTGTTTCGTCTGTATGGCGCCTCGGCCACGGTCACTCTGGTCAAGCTCCGATTCCCGGCGGCTTTGCCACAGATACTGACCGGACTTCGCGTGGCATCCGGGCTGGCAGTCATCGGCGCGATTGTCGGGGAGTTCATCGGGGGACAAGGCCTGGGGTCGGTAGTGGACGTCGCCCGCACGCAGCAGCGCGTAGACAAGGTATTCGCGGCGGTGTTACTGGCGTCGATACTGGGATTGGCGCTGTTCGGCCTCATCAATCTGATCAGCGCGCTGACTCTGCGCCGCTGGCACGCGTCCGAACAAGGCAGCTGAGCGGCGACAATCAACGACAATCAAAAGTGATGAACAGAAGACACTTCTTGGGCGCTTGCGGAGCCATGCTGGCAGCGTGCGGTAAGCCGGCCAAAATTCGCTTGGCACTCAACTGGAAACCCGATCCGCAGTTCGGTGGATTCTATGCCGCTCCTTACGACAAGCACGGACTGGACGTGGAGATCCTGCCGGGCGGGGCCGGCACGCCGACGGTGCAGATGATTGGGGCGGGATCGGCCGAGTTCGGTATCGTGTCAGCCGACGAACTAGTGGTGGCGCGCGCCCGCGGCAACGACGTCGTGGCGCTGTTCGCCGTATTCCAGAATTGTCCGCAAGGGATCATGGCGCACGCTTCGCGGCACCTTGCTTCCATCGGCGATGTTCTAAAAGAGGGTACGCTGGCGATCCAGCGCGGCCTGCCGTATGCGCGCATCCTTGAAAAGAAGTATGGGTTCGATCACGTGAAAGTGGTTCCATCACCGGGCGGCGACATCAGCGCGTTCTTGCGCGATGAGAAATTCGCACAGCAATGTTTCGTGATGTCGGAACCGTTGCAGGCTAAGCATGCGGGAGTCGACGTGACGGTCTTCCCGGTGGCCGATATCGGTTACAACCCATACACCACGGTGCTGGCCACCAGCGGGGCGCAGCTCAAGAGCAATCCGGATCGCGCGAAGTCCATGGTCGCGGCCGTACGCGAGGGATGGCGAGTTTACCTCGACGACCCAAAGCCCACCAACAGCCATATGCACGATCTGAATCCTTCGATGGACGCCGCTGCCTTCGCTGAAGTGGCCGAGGCACAAAAACCGTTCATCGAGCCCCATCAAGAAACGACGCAATTGGGCAGTATGACCGCCGAGCGCTGGGCGACGCTCATCGGCCAGCTTGCCGATCTGGGCGATATTCCACAGGCCATTCCGGCGCAAGATTGCTTCCGTAATCTTTAACGCGTTTGCACTAGAAAGACGAGCCGTTCTCCTACGTGCCGTTGAGCCAGCGATTTTCGCCGATGCGAGTTTTGCATATTCGATCTTCGATGGATTCCTTGGGCTGCTCCGCGTCGGCCAGAGACTATTTTGCCAATCCCGCCCGTTCCAGCAAAGCTTGCGGATCGGGATCCCGGCCCATGAAAGAACGATATAGTTCGGCCGGATCTTCGCTATCGCCGCGAGCCAGGATCTTATCGCGATAATCGCGTCCCACGGCTTCGCTGAACACACCTTCCTTGCGGAAACGCGTGAATGCATCGGCGTCCAGAACTTCAGCCCATTTGTAGGAGTAGTAGCCGGCGCCGTAGCCCACGGGACTCGCAAACAAATGCGTAAAGCCGGTGATCATCGCGTAGTCTGCAGGTAGCGGAGTGGCCGCGAACGGTTGCATCGCCCGGCGCGCGTACGCGACCACGTCCTCGGCGCCATCCCATTCTCTGTGCAGCGCGAGATCCACGAATCCGAGTCCGAGCTGGCGCATCTGTGCGTTGCCCGCGCGAAACGTCTTGGCGCGCTTCATCTTTTGGAATAGATCCTCCGGGATCGGGCTGCCGGTTTCCCAATGCCGTGCGAGCAGGTCCAGTGCCTGGCGCTCCCAGCACCAGTTCTCCATGATCTGCGACGGCAACTCGACGAAGTCCCACGCCACGCTGGTTCCCGCCAGACTCCGCACTTCTACGCGGCTCAGCAGATGATGCAGCAGATGGCCGAATTCGTGAAAGATGGTCTCGGCTTCGCGATGCGTGAGCAGCGCAGGTTTGCCATCCACTGGAGGCGTCAGGTTTCCGCAGATCAGCCCTAGGTGCGGACGGCTCTTGGCCGGATCGCCGGTGATCAGCGAATCCATCCATGCTCCACCGCGCTTGTTTTCGCGCGGGTACCAGTCGGCGTAGAACGATCCGAGGTGAGCATTGTTCCCTGCATCGCGAACCTCAAATGTTTTCACGGTTGGATCCCAAGCGGGCATGTCTTTCACTTCGCTCACCCGAATTCCGAGAATACGACCGAAAATCTCGAACATGCCGGAAACCACGCGATCCAAAGGGAAATAGGGCCGCAGAGCTTCCTCATCGAAATCGTACAAAGCGGCGCGCTGCTTTTCCGCCCAGTAGCCAATATCCCAGGGCTCGAGTTTTTGGCCGGCGAATGTCTCCAGCTCCTCATTCTCTTCGCGGAAGCGCTTCTCCGTCTTCACCCGCAGATCCCGCAGGAAATCCTGCGCGCGCTGGCCGGTATGCGCCATGCGATCATCCAGCACCAAATCGGAGAAGTCGCGGAAACCGAGCAATCTGGCTTTTTCGTTCCGCAGCTGAAGAATCTTGGCCATTAACGCCCGGTTATCGTGCGTGCCGGAAGCCGCGCGGGTGTTGTAAGCGCGCCAAACCTGCTCGCGAACCTGTGCATCGTCCAAGTAGGTCATCACCGCGACGTAGCTCGGACCCTGCAGCGTGAAGCGCCATCCAGGTACACCCTTCGATTCGGCTCCCGCGCGCGCCATGGCTATTGCCGATGGCGGCAGACCCTTGAGCTGGGCTTCGTTGGTGATCACCATCTCCCACGCGTTGGTGGCATCCAGGACGTTCTCCGAGAAGTTCGTGGTCGCCTCAGCCAGCGCCACGTCTATTTCTTTGAGGCGCGCCTTACCCGCGGCGTCCAGGTCGGCACCGTGGCGCTTGAACGAATCGATGGTCTTGGTCAGGAAGCGGCGATAGGTCCCTTTGAGCGAACGCCCCTCTTCTGTACCGGCGTACGCCTTGATTGCGTTCCAGAGTCCCTCATTCAAAGGAATGCTCGAATAGAACGCGCTGGCTTTCGGCTGCACGGCATTAAAGGCCGCGCGAAACGCCGGTGTGGTGGCGACACTTTCGATGTGCCGCACCACGCTCAAAGCATAGTCGAGCCTTTCCGTCATCGTGTCGAGCGCTTGCAGCGGATTCGCGTCGGCGACGGCTGTCTCCACGCGACGGTTCGCGTCGGACAGCAATTCGTCGATGGCAGGCTCGACGTGCTCGGCCTGCACCTGATCGAAAGGAACTTTGAATTGGGGCGTTGTTAAGGGATTCTGGGTTAAGGGATTCATGAGGGTTTGGGAATTCGTATCAGAGAGACGGACAGCAATACCACTGTAATGCCCGCCAGGAGCCACTTGGCCGTGCTCGGCGCGCGAATGGCCTGGATCATCGCCGGGGTGGTCGCGCGCAGCGGCACATCCAACAGATTTAGGATTGCCCGGTTTTCGAGGACATCGAATACGCCGGCCGCGAGGCCACAGATTCCGGCGGCGATTCCTGCCACCTTCCGCCAGCCGCCTTTGCGAGCGGCCACGGCTCCGAGAGCGGCGCATAGCGACACGTAGCATGCGATAAAACCGAAATCGACGTACTGCTTCACGCGCATCACCTCGCGGTCGGGACTCGGCGCGTCGCCCAGGATCCAGTCCACGTCTTGAACGTCGCGGGCAAACTGGAGTGCCAGCATCGGATCGCCGAAGCGGGGTTTGGACGCGTTGGTGAAAGACGGCGGTCCCATCAGGAGAATGAACGCTGCGAGCGTCAGCATCGCAAGCAGGATCACCAGCCGGTGCTGTGAATTAGCCCAGAACACGCGAGGCATCACGGGCGAAATAGGTCAGGATGAAATCCGCGCCGGCCCGGCGGATTGAAGTGAGCGATTCCATCATGATGCGTTCATAATCTAGCCAGCCGCGCTCGACGGCCGCCATAATCATGCTGAATTCGCCCGAAACCTGGTATGCGCCAATCGGCACAGGGAAGCGGTCGCGCGCCTGGCGGACCAGATCGAGATACGGCATGGCGGGTTTGACCATCAGCATGTCCGCGCCTTCTTCCAGATCGAGCTCCATCTCATGCATCGCTTCGCGGCCGTTGGCAGGATCCATTTGATAGGTGCGACGATCGCCGAATTGGGGTGTCGACTCGGCAGCCTCGCGGAACGGCCCGTAAAATCCCGAGGCAAACTTCGCGGCGTAGGCGAGAATCGCGACTTTCTGAAACCCGTGCTCGTCAAGTTTCTGCCGGATCGCGCCGACGCGGCCGTCCATCATGTCGGAAGGAGCCACGATGTCGGCCCCGGCTTGGGCGTGCGTCAGCGCCGCCGCTGCCAGCCATTCGAGAGTTGAATCGTTGTCCACATCCTCGCCAATGACCTTGCCGCAGTGACCGTGGTCGGTATACTCGCAATTGCAGACATCGGTCATAACCAGAAGATTGGGCAGTGTATGCTTGACGGCGCGCACGGCTCGCTGCACGATGCCGTTCTCGTCGTAATTCTCCGACGCCTGATCGTCTTTCTTGTCGGGAATCCCGAACAGGATAACGCCGCCGATGCCTAGCGCGTGCGCGTCCTCGCATTCCTTGACCAACTCGTCGACCGAAAGCTGGAAGTTGCCAGGCATGGAGGTGATCGCCTTACGCACGCCTTCGCCGGGGCACGCAAACAGCGGAAGGACGAAATCGGCCGGCTCGAGCTGCGTTTCGCGCACCAGCCGCCGCATGGATTCCGAGACGCGAAGCCGGCGCTTGCGATGAGTGGGGAAGGCCATTCGCTCTCGATTGTAGCGAAGTTGCCCTGTGCCCGAAAACGAAATTGTTTCCATCGAAGTTTTGGTTACGTCACTCGGTTGTCATCGTTTTGCCAAACCCAGTTGTTATTCATATGGCGGCGGCGGGCATCTGCGCGCCGCCAATCCTAAATCCTTGGAGACTTTCAATGTTGCAAATCAGACATGGCCGCACCTTGGGTGCGGTCGCCGTGTTCAGCGCACTGTGCGGCTTCAGCGCCAGCGCGGCCGATATCAAGACTGTATTCGTTATCGCGATGGAGAATCATAACTGGACGCAGCCCGCGCAGGTAGCCGGCAAGATCCAGCAGATTTATCAGAATCCCAACGCTCCATTCATTAACAGTCTGGTGAATGGAACTGCTTTCGCCATCGTTAATGGCGACGTGGTCCACATCAGCGAGCAGGTCGCTTACGCCTCGGCATATCACAACGTGCTTGCCACCCCTGGCGGAAACAACCCTCAGATTCATCCTTCCGAGCCCAACTATCTCTGGGCGGAAGCCGGTACCAACTTCGGGGTGCTGAACGACAACGACCCGTTCAAAGTGCCCGGCGGCACGAATCAGAACACCGGCCTGCACTTGAGCAATCTCCTTACGTCAGCCGGAAAGACCTGGAAGTCGTATCAGGAAGATGCCGATGTGGACTTGCTTACAAATGTTCCGCTGCCCCAGGCTCAGTGGACTGTTTCGCTGGCTAGTTTCCAGGGTTCGTTTGCCAGTGGAGTGAATGCCTTCAATGGGTCGCCGCAGTACAACTACGCTGCGAAACATAATCCGATGGTGTTGTTCACCGACACCAACGGCGGGAACAATCCGACCGCCTCCAATCAGCTATCCGGGCATTACGCGCCGTTGCAGCAGCTGTTCGCCGATCTGGCGAACGACACCGTGGCCGATTACAACTGGATTACACCAAACCAATACAACGATATGCACACGGCACTCAACGGGGGTTATCTTGGTCTCGCCGGCGACGCTGCCAACATCAAGCAGGGCGACGATTTCCTGAAGCAGATCGTTCCCACTATCATGGCGTCCAACGCGTACAAGAACCACGGTGTGATCATCCTGTGGTGGGACGAGTCCGAATCGGACGGTGTTTCGGGTGACAACGCGGACAAATTTGATCACACCATCGGCGAAATCGTCATCTCTCAGCATGCGCATAAGAATGTGAACGGCATTCCCTATGCGAGCCCGGTGAATTTCACGCATTCCTCCGACTTGCGCACCATGCAGGAAATCTTCCGCGTGGGACCCCTTCTCGGCGATGCCGCCAATGCAGAGGATCTGTCGGACCTGTTCGCACCCGGCTCTCTTCCGAATAAGCCGTAGGAACATCAATGGTCTGTGGGCGCAAAGATCGTGAGATTAGATCTCTGCGCCCGCATTCCTCTAGCTTGATGAGTCCCGGTTACGGGTCGCAGTCATTCCCGAGACAGCAATTGTATCGCCAAACGAGTTCGCGGGCCCTCCAACACCGTACCGTTATCCGACCCCCCGTGTTTCGATAGAATGTTCTGAACCAGACAATTCTGCGGGAGCCATGGGGAGTTCGCGCACATATACAAGAGGTGTGGATATGAAGCTACGTAAGCTCGCTCTGTGTAGTTCGGCAGCGGGGATCCTTCTAGTGGCCTGGGTCGCATCCGGCCAGCAGCCTCGCCGCATCGACGATGCCGCACTCAGGAACGCCGGCAAGACCGGAGACGAATGGCTCAGCTACGGTCTTACTCCGGGAGAGACACGCTACAGCCCCCTCAACCAGATCAACGCGACCAATGTCAGCCGTCTAGGACTGAACTGGTCATATGAAATCGGTCCGGGCGGCGGCAACCAGGAAGGCACTCTGTTGATGTCGAACGGGACCCTCTTTGGCATCACCAACTGGAGCATCGTGTATGCCGTCGATGCGCGCACCGGCAAGGAAAAGTGGCGCTGGGATCCGGAAGTGAACCAGAGCGCCGTGCGGCCCAAGCTGTGCTGCGGCATCGTGAATCGCGGCATCGCGATGTATGAGGGAAATATTATCGCTCCCTCCAACGATGGACGGCTGGTCGCGCTGAATATGGAGACTGGGAAACCGGTCTGGGAAACCCGCGTGGCCTACTCTCAGGACAGCTACACCCTTACCATGGCGCCCCGTATCGCCAAAGGCAAAGTGATTATCGGTGTCGCCGGCGCGGAATTCCCCGTGCGCGGCTTCTTCGAAGCGCATGATGCCAAGACGGGAGCTTTCGCGTGGCGCACCTACACCGTTCCAGGCGATCCTTCCAAGCCGCCTGAGAATGAAGACATGCGCAGAGCGGCTGCTACCTGGTCCACCGAAGGAATGAAAATGGGCGGCGGGGGCACGGTGTGGGACGGCATGGCGTATGACCCGGATGCGAACTTGTTCTACGTCGGCACCGGGAACGCCGGCCCGTGGAGCCAGGATGCCCGCAAACAAGGTAAGGAGAAGGAGAATTTGTACGCGGCTTCCATCCTCGCGGTGAATCCTGATAACGGGAAGCTCGTGTGGTATTTCCAGATGGTCCCCGGCGATGAATGGGACTTCGATAGCGTTCAACAATTGCTCTTGGCCGACGTGGTCATCAAGGGCCAGCCGCGCAAAGTGATCATGCAGGCCAACAAGAACGGATTCTATTACGTGATCGACCGCGTCAGCGGCAAGTTCATTTCCGGCCAGCCCTTCGCTCAAGTCACCTGGGCTCGCGGGCTGAATGAGGAAACCGGGAAGCCAATCATCAATCCGGAATCGTACTACGGTAACCAGTCGATTCCGATTGCTCCGGGTCCTGGAGGCGCTCACAACTGGTCGCCGATGTCGTTTAATCCGGCCACCGGTCTGGTATACCTGCCCGCGTCGCCCGGCGGCAGCTTTAATTACTCCTCCGATCCCAATTTCAAATATCAGGAAGGCCGGCAAAACATGGGTATCGCGTTTGGCGGTTTTGGCCGGGGCGGCGCAGCGGCGGCTGGCGACGCGGCTAATCTAGCCGGCGCGGCCCCCCCACCTGCCCCAAAGCCTTTGCCGGCTCCTCCGGCGATCGGTCCCACGCCGCCCGAGAGCAACGGGCGCGGAGGCGTCCTGCTCGCATGGGATGTCGTAGCTCAGAAGGAGCGTTGGCGCGCGCAAGGCGGCGGCGGAATCGGCGGCGGCACGGTCACCACGGCCGGGAACCTGGTGTTCCAGGTGATCCCGGATGGTCGGTTGGTCGCATACACCGCCGACAAGGGCGATAAAGTCCTCGAAGTTCAGACCGGCCTCCGTGGCGGTATGGGGCCGCCTATTACTTACATGCTCGACGGGAAACAGTACGTCGCGCTGGCGGGTGGCTCCGGCGCACTCCCGGCCTTGGGTCCTCCCGCTGGTGCTGGGGGTGGCCGAGGTCCGGCTCCTGCTCCGGCTGGCGGAGCACCGCCTCCAGCCGCTGCTGGAGGCGCTCCAGCTTTCCCTCCGCCCACGACCCAGGTGACACCGAAGCTTCTAGTTTTCGTGCTCGACGGCAAAGCGACCTTACCTGGAGCGTCGCCGGCCCAGTAGCCATCGCTAGTAAGCGCTCGAGCGGATCTAATGTGGTCCCCTACGTGCTTCTAAGGTATACCGTGAAGCTCGTAGGGATGCAGAATCAATCGGTTACACGGGAAGGTGGTAAATACTTCCTGGTTCCGACGAGGAGATCCTACTTGCTCATGAATTCTATACAGGATCCCGTGGTTGCTCCCGCGGGCATCGGTTTCCGGGCTGGCTCCACCCAGCGTCCTAAATCGGACGTAGCCAGCCCGGGGATCGAGCAAGTGAGGATCGGCCAGCTAGGTCTATCTCGAAGGGCAAGTCTCGAAAGGGGAATCTGACAATGAAAACCACTATTACGATGGCAGGTGCGGCGCTGTTGAGCTTTATGGGAACAGGTTGCGTGGCCACCCACAAGTACGTGGCCAAGACCGTATCACCGGTCGAAAGCCGAGTGAGCGCAACTGAGCAGAAGAACACGGATCAGGACAAGCAGCTGGCGGATCACGCGAAGGATCTCGACAGTCTCTCGACCGATCTGTCCCGGACCAAGGAGCGCGTTACGGATGCTGACGCCAAGGCCGTTGCGGCCGGTCAATCCGCCCAGCGAGCCGGCGAGCGCGCGGACAACGCCCAGAAGGCCGCCGATGGCGCAGAGCGTGCCGCTCAAGGCGCCCAGACCACGGCGGAACGCGGTTTGCAGCGCGACGACGTAATCGAGAAGAACATGGTCGCCATGAACAAGTTCGATATGGTCAAGTCCGCTACCGTATTGTTCCCGGTCAATCAGGCCAAACTGAGTGACGATGCCAAAGCCGAGCTGGATGACATCGCCAAGATGACCGAGGGTAAGGATCGCTACGTTATCGAAGTGCAGGGATTCACCGATAAGACCGGCTCCGCGCTGACCAACGAACGGCTGAGCGCAGAGCGCGCGGACAGCGTCGCCCGATACTTGGCGAACGAGCATAAGATCCCGGTCCGCAGCATCACCACGCTGGGTTCCGGCTACGCCCTGCCGGTGGCCGACGATAAGACTCGCGACGGCCGCAAGCAGAATCGCCGCGTGGAAGTCCGTTTGTTCGTGCCGGAATCGACCCAGTCGGGCAGCACCGTCGCTTCCGCCCAGGAGTAACCAACTCCTGCTTGAAATTGTCCGTGCTCCGCACAACGACACCCGTGGGGCACGGGCATCTCACTTGGCTGCTGGCTCCCTCCGACGCAGCGGCCAATCAGGGCAGGCGCTCGAGAAGATCCTTGGCGAGGAGATCTGCACGCCTCGCCAGATTGACTGCCGTCACTAGATCTTGCTCGCGCGCCTGCTCTGCTTGTGAGAGATATGTCTGAACCCTCTCGGCAGTATTCTTCTGATCCGTGGTCAGGTTTTTCCCCACCAGTTTAGCCAAGTTTTTTTTCACACTCTCCGTGTACTGATCTAACTCCTGAGTATTACGTCGGGATTCCTCGGGTGTCAGAATCTGCGAAAGTCTCAAGGCGGGAGCCGCTGGCGTCTCATTAGGCGCAGGCGGCGGTTTTGGCACGGTAGCCACCGGCTTGGGCGCTCGGGGTGGAGGCGGCGGTTCCGGAAACCCCACAGACGGATCAGTCTGGCGCGGGAAATCGTACACCAACGGTTCGAATGCGATTTCGGGTGGCGAAGCAAGTTCGGGAGCAGGCGGGATGGGCGGGAGTGCCTTGGCCGCTACGGGGGGCGGGTTGAACGCGAGTGGAGGCTTGTGGAAGCCGCAGGAACTCATTCCCACAGCGCCGGCAAGCCAGAGCGTCGTTGTCAGTGTTTTCTTGATACTTGCCCCCGGGTTCGAAATTCGCGAACCATCGTTGGGAATTCTCAGACCCAAGTTTGGATAACGCGATTCAGGCATGACGTACATTCGCCGGGAATTCGAGCCGGAACATTGTGCCGGCCCCAGCTTCACTTTTGAAGCTGATAGTACCATTATGCAACTGCACCGCACGGTAAGTCATGGCGAGTCCGATACCGGACCCGCCCGTCTTCGTGGTGAAGTACAGCTGGAAGACCTTGTCGCGCAACTCGCGAGGAATTCCCGATCCTGTATCGCTGACTTCTAGCGTCAGTTTGTCGCCGCTGCTGTCGACTTTAACATGCAACGTGCCGCCTCGCGGCATGGCATCGATCGCGTTGGTCACCAGATTGAGCACGGCCTGTTTGAGCAAATCGGAATCGCCTCGTATTAGAGCGGGCTCCGACGGTGCGGAGAACACCACCTCAATTTTGGCGAGCCGCGCTTGGGGTGTGACGAATTCCGTGACCTCCCGCGCTAACAAGCCGAGGTCGATATCCTGCAGATGCACGTCCAGGGGCCGGGAGAAATCCAGGAAAGTTTTGACTACGCGATCCAGGCGAAGTACTTCCTTAGAGAGAATGTCGATCTCACCGGAAAGCTCATGGTCCGGCTCGCCTAGCCGGGCCTTCAGCAGCTCCAGCCTGAGGCCGATAGCATTCAGCGGATTCTTGATCTCGTGCGCCACGCCGCCGGTCAGGCGGCTGATAGCCGCCAGCCGCGTTGCGACGTCCAGTTGGGAGGCCATGCGCTCGAGCAACTGATCCACGTTATGGCGCAGCTCAGTGGCGTCCTCGCGCGCGCCCCGATACTGCTGACCCAGCAGGTTCAGCTTGCTTTCGACGACGCGGAACTCCTTGGCCATGCCGTCATCGGGTTTCTCTATACCCACTCGTCCCTGCGCGATCCGGTCAATACTGTCCTCGATCCGTTTCACCGGACGCAGGGCGGTAGTGGTCGCGAGCATGGTGAGCAGAAGAGACAGCCCAATTGCACCACCGGATACCGCGGCCAGCCAAACGATCTGCGGGCGCAGCGCATCGCGCAAAAACAGGCTGGAGGTTACCACTTGAATGGTAAAGATGGACTTGTCCGAATCCCCGATGCCCAACCCGACCGTAATCTCCCAGTCCGGCCGGCGCGTCAGCAGATCCAGCGTGCGGCGATACCACGGGGCTTTGTCCCAGATCTCAAAATTCTGGTACCGTCGCATCGAAGTCTGGACCGCGGCATCATTGGAGGAAGCCAGAATGATTCCGGTTTCTCCGGCTACGTTGATATCGTAAAGGGAGCCGGAAGACGCCATTTTCACCAGCAATTCGTGCAGTTGTGTGTCGTCGGATACGATCTGGCTCCACAGCGCCTTAATCTCTTCGACACTCTGCGGGGTCGGATTGCTCTCCGCATAAAGTTGAATGTGATCCAGTAACAGCGCGCTGACTTGCTGGCCCGTCAGACGGCTATACGCAATCGCATCCGATGTGAGCAGGTTGACCAGGGTCTCGAGCTCGACCGCGGACAATGTCACTGCCGCCAGCGCCACCACCACCAGTATCAGAAGGACCAGGCGGACGCGCAGCGACATTAGATCAGGCGCCGGCGCCTTGTGTGCCGTATTCCTTCAGTTTATTGAACAGGGTCTTTTGGCTGATACCGAGTATTTCGGCCGCGCGGGTCTTATTGTTCTTGGTATGTTCTAGCGTCACTTCGATCAGCGCGCGCTCCGCCTGTTCGATAGTCTGCCCCACCCGAATATGCAGATCTCCCTGGTCCTGGTCGCTGGAAACGGTGCCTGAAGACGCCGGTGTCCCGGAAAAACCTGGCGGCAGATGGGCCATCTGGATGGTTCCTTCCCCAGCCAGAATCACCGCTCGCTCAAGCACATTGCGCAGCTCGCGAACGTTCCCCGGCCAATCATAAGTCCGGAAGCGATCCAATACTTCTCCGGAAAGTTCCGTCACTTTGGTGGCGTGCTTGCGATTCAGGTCCTCGAGCAAGGCCTGTGCCAGGATCGGCAGATCGTCTTTGCGTTCGCGCAGCGGCGGCAGGGGAATCGGAAAGACATTCAGCCGGTAGTACAGGTCTTCGCGAAACTTGTTTTCCTTGATAGCGCTGTCCAAGGACGTATTCGTGGCGGCGATCACGCGCACGTCGAGCTGGATCTCGTGCTTTCCTCCCAGTCGCCGCACGCGGCCGTCCTCGAGAACACGAAGGAGTTTAGCCTGGGTCGCAAGCGGCATATCGCCGATCTCATCCAGCAAAACCGTGCCGTTCTGAGCCAGTTCGAAGGCGCCCGCCCGGCGTTCCACGGCGCCCGTGAAGGCGCCTTTCTCATGCCCGAACAGTTCGCTTTCCATAAGCGAGTCCGGCAAGGCCGCACAGTTGATCGCCACAAACGGGCTGGCCTTACGCGGGCTGAGCATGTGAATGGCGCGCGCCGCGAGCTCTTTTCCGGTACCGCTCTCGCCGGTAATCAGAACCGCGGCCCGGCTGGGCGCCACTTGGTGGATGAGGGCAAAAGCCTCCTGCATTTTAGGCGATGCGCCCACCATCTCACCAAGCACGCCCTGGTAGCTCAACTGGCGTTCCAGGCGCTCTGCATGTTCGGCCAAGCGGCCCTGCGTCGCGGCGCGCTCCACCAGCGACTTCAGAGCCTGCGACTGGACCGGTTTTTCCAGGAACCAGAACGCACCCAAGTCGTGGACCGTGGCCACGGCCGTTTCCAGGTTTCCGAAAGCAGTCTGGACGATTACGGGCGGGCCGCCACCTTGAGCTTTCAAGCGCTTCAGCAGCTCGGCTCCATCGACGCGCGGCATCATCATGTCGGTCACGACGACGTGGAAGCGTCCCTCCGCCAGCTTGTCGAGAGCTTCCTGCCCATCGGCCGCGGTTTCGACGGCATAGCCCCACAACGCGATCATCGCCGCCAGGGCGGTACGCTGGCTCTCCTCGTCGTCGACTACCAGAACCCGGGTTTGTGCCCGTTCACTCGTCATCCTATTATTCATTGTGCCAGTCGTGGGTTGGGTCATGTTATCATTCACCGCATGAAAGTGCGCCAGTCGCTGAAAGGCGTCAAGATCGCGTATGCGTTTGTAGCCGTTTTGGCCGCGGCCATCGCGGCCTATTGGCTGGGGGCATCCAATCCTCCCGACGTGCCCCTGTGGGCTCCCATGCTCGCCCCGGCTGCCTTACTGCTGCTGACCGTGATCCGGCACCTGAGGCGCCGCACCACTAGTCTAGATGTACAAGGGGAGCGTCTCCGTTACGAAGCAGGCCTATTTTCGAAGACTTCGCGCATTATGGAGCTCTCCAAAGTACAGGACGTACGGTTCGACCAGACCTTCGGCCAAAGGATCATTGGTACTGGCGATTTATCCGTGGAAACGGCGGGGGAAACCAGCCGGATCGTAATGCCCTCGATCGACCGGCCGAGAGAGGTCGCCGAGCATATTTTGGAGCTTTCGCGGGCGCAGTGGGCGAAGTAACAGTCAGGAAGATTTTTTGAAATGAAGACCTTGTGTGCCGCGGCGGCAGCCTTGCTTGTGGCGACGATGCCTATCTCGGCGCATCACGCATTCGCCGCCGAATACGACGAAAACAAGCTCGTCACTGTCTTCGGCACAGTGACCGGGATCAAATGGACCAATCCGCACGCGTGGCTGTACGTCGATGAAAAGGATGAAAGGAACCAGGTCACCAGCTGGAGCTTCGAAATGGGAAGCCCGAACGGGCTACTTCACCGTGGCTGGACAAGGACGGATTTGAAGAAGGGCGATCGAATCACCGTGGACGGCTATCGCGCAAAGAACGGCCGCAAGGTAGCCAACGCCCGCACCGTCACTCTGCCGGACGGCCGGAAACTGTTCGGGGGCTTCCAAACCACCCCCGGCGCACCCGCCAAGTAGACGCGCTGTCTTTAGTCGCCTTTCCAGAGCGAATCTCTCTTACCGAGTCAGGCGAGGAGGGCGGTTCTCCATCACCAGACGGAGGATGCGATTAATGCGCGTCTGGTAGCCTTTGCCATGACCCTTGAGCCAGGCCAGCACATCCGCATCAAGCCGGATCGTTAATTGCTGTTTAACCGGAGGCCACGCCGTAGTCGCCTTTTTCAGGAACGATTTGTCCAGAGATGGGAGGTCTGAATAATCGATCTCGGCATCCTTCATCCGGTCAACTCGCGCCAAGTCGCTTTTTATAGATTTCTTGTTCACGCCGGTTTCCTTTCCTCATGGAGATGATGCGCGTTCCTTCGTGGCGAGGGGCGTGGGCGCGTGGGCGATAACCACCAATCGCCCTGCGAGCTGCCCTAAAGTAACGAGCCGTTCTTCTCCGTAATCGAAGCGGTCATTCACGAAGGTGACGCATGGTCCGGAAAATACCAGCTCAGCGTCTTCAAAGGTCAAGCCATGCTTGGCGAAGTTCAGACGACTCTTGGCTTCATTCCACTCGAATCTCAATCTTAATTGTAACTCTATTTGTAGTTACATCCAACCGTGCGCTTTTTGGTTTTGTGGGGATTTTAACCCCACGCTCACTGTTTCTGTGGTTGCGTCAACGAATCGGGCTACTTGAGTAGAATCGGTGCAGCAGATATGGGCAAGGAAACCATAGAGCGCGGCGTTTACGGCCGGCGACGGCCAGAAAACCAAGTGAACCGAAATCACCCATCGGAGGAAGTAAGCGTCCGATCAAGTACATTTGACAAATTACCAGGTCGAGCTTCTCGGTGGCCGGATCGGCTCTTTCAAAAAATAACGGGCGGAACGAGACAAGCCCTCCCCCGATAGTGACAATAAGGATAACTGCGCGGCGCGTTGAAGCGCTCATCCTCCTGGTCGATTGTTCCACCGTCTATCTCTTCCCGGGACCCTGGGCGGCGGGTTGCTCTTTGAGCTGATCTTCCGGAATCGGATCCGGCGTGTCGAAGGTGATGGTCGCGTCGGCCCCAAATTTGCGGTAAAGGCTGAACTGCATCACGTTCTTGCCCAGTGTCCGGCCTTCGCGCGAGCGTACTTCAGCGGCCATCGGCAGCACAAACGTTTGCTCCGAAATCTTCATAGGTGCGTAATCCAGAGTCAAGGAAACCTGGTTGATGGGGAAAGCTTCCAGGCCGTCGCAATCCATCTTGATCCGCATGATCTGCTTGGTGACGGCGTCGGCGTAAATCAGCCCGTGATACCCGGCCACGATGGTGCGGCCCGAAGGCTGATGGTAAATGCTGTAGTCGGAATTCGGCTGCGCCACTCGGAAACTGAACACGTACATCCGTTTGCCGCGTAGTGTGGCCCAGCGCTCCCAGTCGAATTGCGTCTCCGTCTGCGGATTGAAGATTTGATACAGCATGGTGCCGAATTCGCCCGACGACGTGATGCCGCCCAGCTGTTCATGCTTCATGTTCACTACGGGCAGATTGTTCACCAGCACGACCTTGTAGTCTTCCTTGCCGTCCACGTAGCTGAGCTGCTCCTGGATTTTATCCTCCTGATGCCAGGAATCCGTACCGGAGGGATCGAAACTGCGCGTGGTGACCTGCGCGCAAATAAAGTTGGGCAGACTCTTGGTATAGTCGAGCGCCCTTTCCGTGATCTCCGCCAGGATCTTTTTCAGCTCCTCCGGACTAGGTGCCGGAATCGCGGGCGGGGGAGCAGGCGGTGCGATCGGAGCGGCCGCGGGAAGACTCGCGGTGGTGGTGATCAGATCCCGCAGCGCCGCCAGCGTTTGAGGGCCCGCGCCCAAGCCTTGCAGATCTTCCACGGTGCCGGCGTCCAGCCGATTCGTCAGCTTGAGACGCCGCACGGTTGCGGCAACGGCGCGATCCTCGTTATGCAGTTGGATGGAGGACTTGATGAAGGTGACCAGGTCGGGGACCGACATCTGGCGCTGGCCATAAGCCGCTAGCGCCATCCCGAGGAACGCGACCAGCCATCGGCCCATGACTGCATTTTATCAGCCTACGGATGCTCTTCTTTTTCCAACTCCAGCGTGACGGTTCCCAGCGGGAAATTCATCCGCAGTCGGATCTGTACCGGCAGGCGACGCTCGTCATCGGTGAGCCAGACGAAGACACGGCCCGCGCGCGAATACACCACGCCATTCAGTACGTTGACTTCGTAGCGAACCGTGTTAAACGTGCCCGCAGGAGTCGTCACCCGCTCCCGTTCCTGCGCCTCGATTTTGACGGCTGCGGACTTCCGGCCGTCGCTCAAGGGAAACTGCACGGACTGGCCGACCTCCACCTTGGTACGGCGCAGCCGCAGCAGGCCCGCGACTACGTCGTGTACACAATTGGGGATCGGAATATCCGTCTTGCTTACAACGACGTTTCGGTCGACGTCTTTTTCGACCAGAGACGCGCGGTTCCGGTTCCGGTCGAAACTGACGGCCGTCTCGCGGTGGCGCGATCCCTCCTTTGAGTTCATCAGACTCGACCCGACGCAAAAGGACGAGTCGAACTGAACGCGATAGTTGTCCTGGATCTTATAAAGCGCCGAGACCAGGCCCGCCGATTCGAGCTTGACCGTGGCCGAGTTTGGTCCGGATTCGATGACTGCGTTGCCTGCATGGATCAAGCGCCACTCCACCGTGTAGGTGAGCCGGTCGGTGATCGGATCGGCCGCGGTGGCCGGACTCATGCCCGCGTAGAGGACCGCGAAAACGCCAGCGAATGCACAGGCGAACGACGGGGTTGCCAAAGTGGCTAAGCGCACCAATGTTCGAGTCTACAACACAATCGCTGCTGGGCCGCGGGCGGCGGCTGCTAAACTCGAATTCGTGGCCCGTATTCCCGGACGGCATTTCCTGCGCAACCTGGTCGAGCGGCGCGCCTTGGTGGCGCAACTGGTGAGCCGCGACTTCCGGACCCGCTATGTGGGATCCTCCGCGGGCTGGTTATGGGGCGTGGTTCACCCCATCGTGCAATTGCTTATCTGGATCATGGTATTCAAGTACTGGTTCGGCGTCACGCTTGGGCCGGACGAAGTGACCACCAATTATCCGTTGTTTCTGTTCTGCGGAATTCTGCCATGGTGGCTGTTTCAAGAGACCGTGACGCGCTCCGCCGGATCGCTGGTGGAACAGTCCAACCTGATTACTCGCACCGTGTTTCCGTCCGAAGTCGTGCCGGTCTCGATCTTTCTGTCGTCGATGATCCACCATCTGATCGCAGTACTGCTGGCGATTCTGACGGTGGCATTGTGGCTCAAGACATTCAGCCCCATGATTGTTCTGCTGCCGGTTTACATGCTATTCGTGGGCCTGTTCGCAGTGGGCGTGGGCTGGATCGCTTCAAGCCTCCACGTCTACCTTCGGGATACCGCTCAGGCCCTGGGCGTCATCATCAATCTGTGGTTTTGGATCACGCCCATCATGATCAGCGAGGACCGGATCAAGGGACCGTTGCACGCCCTGGTCCGTTGGAATCCCATGTCTTGGCTGGTGAACGCCTATCGCCACCGCCTGCTGTCGAACCAATGGCCTGATTGGAGCGAACTGGCGGTAATCGCCGCCTATTCCACCACCGTGTTTGTGCTGGGTGGTCTATTTTTCCGCCACTTGAAGCGCGGCTTCGCGGACGTACTATAGGTGCTAAACTGTCCTTGAACGCTATCGATCGCGCGCCCGTAGCTCAGTCTGGATAGAGCGTTTGCCTCCGGAGCAAAAGGTCAGAGGTTCGAATCCTCTCGGGCGCACCACATCCTGGCTACTAAATTGCTCTACCTAGGGTATGATCGCCAAACAAGTAAGCTACGACGAACTCTTGAGCGAATACCGGTTTGCTCTCGGCATCTGGACGGAAACGAAAGCGTTATATTCGCACGATGGCCCAGAGGTTTTTCACGCGACATTGCAGCTAGAGGCGCTTGAAAAACAACTGGAAAACCATCGGCTTCCGTTCTCGTTACTGGCAGCCTAGAGCAGCCTTCGGATTGGAACTAATCGCACGCGTCGGTCACGCAGATGGATTCGAGCGTTCGGCCGACGGGCGGTGCAGGAAGCCCCGCAGCCGTCATCAATTTGCGTAAAAGAAGCCCGGTCTCGGGATGCGGGATCGCCGATTGCACGCCCACGCGGACCAGTCCATCGGCGTAATCTACCGGTTCCCAGGTGTGGATCGCCAGCTTGCCGCCGCGGTTATCTGTATTTCCGTAATCCCGAACATCGAGTTTGGCGCCGTGGTCCACCAGAATCTGTACGACTGCCGTGCTGCCCTTGTGTGCGGCCCCGTGCAGCGCGGTGCGCCCTGTGTCGGCTTGTGCATTCGGATCGAGACCCAGGTCCAGCAACAATTTCACGGCTTCGATGGTTTGTTCGGTCGACCACTCGTAAGTGATGCCCTCGACCCAGCCGATTCCAGCGGCCACCTGTAGCGCCGTCACATGCAACACAGTATCGATTTTCGGATCGGCGCCGTGGGCCAGCAGGAGCTTCATCAGAACGATGTCGCCGGATTGGGATGCGCGCAGGAAAGCCGTCGCGCCGTTCTCATCCAGCCACTGGTTGGTAAACACCGTACGGGTTTCGGTGCTGTCCTTCATCCGCGCATTCACATTGGCCCCTTTGTCCAAAAGGAGCTTGATGAACTCCAGGTGATCCATGTCACCTTTGCGCACCGGATAATCGCCGGATTCGATATTGCGGTTGTCGGTAGCAAGATAGAGCGGCGTCCACATGCCCTTATTGGCGAGATTCACATCGGCGCCGTGGTCGATCAGATACGCGCCCAGCTTGTAGTAGCGGTTTTGCGTCGCGACCAGCAAGGGGCTCCAGCCATAGCCTGTGACTTGGTTGACGTCCGCTCCCGCAGCGAGAAGAACCTTGACGGACTCGAGATCGTTGGCGCGGACGGCGTAGACCAGCGGGGTGAGAGCTCCACCATCCTTTACCGGAGCTTGGCGCCCGCCGCCGAAGCCGAAGGCAGCCGCGGCAGCATCATCAAACTGGTCGGTTCCACCCGCCGTCGCTGCAGCGGCTCCCCGGCCTCGACCACGTCCACCCGCGCGACCAGGCGCTGCCGCACGACCTGCGCCCAGCGGCGGCGACGCTTGTCCGGCAGCCAGCGCCGCACCCTGCGCCGCGACCTGTTTCCTCGGATCGCTGGACTTGCCGAGCGCCGGCCCTCGTCCACGTTCGACCAGGCTCGACTGAGCTTTGATATCCGCGCCGCGTTCGATCAGCAGCTTGATTGCGGCGGCATGGCCTTCGTCCGCCGCCCACATTAATGGCGTGGTTCCACGCAGAGTTTCTTTCGCGTTCACCTGAGCGCCGTGGTCGATCAGCACCTTCATCGTTTCGACATTCCCGGTACGCGATGCTTCCATCAGAGGAGTCCTGCCCAGCGGGAGCTTCTCGTTGGGATCGGCGCCAGCGTTTATCAGCGCGGTGACGATAGCGGCGTCTCCGTTCACGCTCGCGAGCCACAACGGCGTAGCGCCCTCGCGATTCGCGGCCTTGGCGTTGGCCCCTGCGCGAATCAGCAGGTCCACCATGTCTTTATCGGATCGAAACACCGCCCAGTGAAGCGCCGTTGCGCCATCGGCCTGGGGCGCGTTCACATCGGCGCGCTGCGCCACCAGCTTCTGTACGGCCGGCTTATCGCCGCGCATGGCCGCGTCCGCAACCTCAGAAGGTACGGCGGCGCCGAAACTGGCGACCGACAGCAACAGAAACGCTGCACCGCTCGCGAAGACACCTCTCATAGATTCTCCAGATGGCCGGTGCTGTCCCCGATGCTGTCCTGGTGGATGTCGTACATATCCAATATGCTCAACAGCAGATTGCCGGTCGGCACGGTCCTGGTGGGATACGCAAGATGACGCCCGCCTTTGAGTTTCCCATTCAATCCGCCCACCATCACGTGCGGCACGTCATAGTGGACGTGTTGATTGGAATTTCCCATGTTGCTGCCGTAGAGAACCAGCGAATGATCCAGCAATGTACCGTCACCGTCGGGAGTCTTGGCCAGCTTTGCGATGAGGTGGGCCAGCATCTTGACGTGATACTGGTTGATCTTCGACAGCAGCGCGATATTCCTGGGATCTTCGCCATGATGCGATACGCCGTGGAAACCAGAGGTAGGCGCTTCGCTTTCTGGATAAGTCCGGCCGGTGAGATCGCGGGCGAACAGCAGCGTGCCCACGCGGGTAATATCCGCCTGGAAGGCCAGCGCCATCAGGTCGAACTGCAGCTTGATGTGTTCGTCGAAGGTTTGCGGCACGCCGATCGGCACCGACATATCGGTCGGCGCTACGGTGGAGGCTTCCATGGCAATATGCAGCCGCCGTTCGATCTCGCGGACGTTTTCCGTATAGTTGTCGATGCGCACGCGGTCGGGAGCGCTCGACTCGGTGCGGAGACGGGTGAGACTGCTGGTCAGCGAGTCCAAAATGCTACCGTCGCGCTTTCTTCGCTTGGCGCGCTGCTCGACGGAGGCGCCATCTCCGAACATGCGCTCGAAGACCACCTGCGGATTCAGTTCCATGGGCAGGGGATCGGTCGGTGTCGCCCAGGAGATGGTGTTCGTGTAGGTGCAGCTGTAACCCTCGCCGCAGTTGCTCGAATTCGCCCCCGGGTCCTCGACCGCGAGCTGCATGGACGGCATCAGGTTCTGCTGGCCGATCTTCTGCGCGATGATCTGGTCGATCGTGGTGCCTGCGTACACGTCCGCCCCGGTGGTCTTCTTGGGTTTATTCGCGCACAGGAACGCGGCGGCGACCCAATGGTCGGCTCCGGTCGCGCCGGGAGGCGGTTCGGCCGACCGCGAATGCAAGCCGCTCATAATCACGGTCTGGTTGACGAACGGTTCCAGGGGTTTCCAATTAAACGGGAGCGTCGCTTCCAGTTTGCCTTCCGTGCTGGGAACCCAGTAGCCGGGTGCCGCGCCGTGGGGCACGAAGCAGCCGACAAACCGCGGCTTCGGTGTGGCTGCGGTTTGCGCCATAGCGGTCGACGCCGGAATCATGGCGTCCAGTAGGGGAAGCGCCAACGTCGCGCCGGCGCTGCGCAGAATCGTCCGCCGGGACATGTGCTTTTTGGTGATAAATGCCATGGTTGTCTTTCTCCTATTAATTAACGATTAACTTAACTATTAACGGGCCGCGCGGGTCTCAGTGCCGCCGGGGATATTAGCGCTGTCAGGTACTTTCATATTCATCTGGAACGCGGGACTCTTTACAATACCCATCACAACGGAAGAGAACTTGTAATTGTTGGCGGCCGAATCGCGGACGATCGACCGCACCAGGGGCATGTCCTGATATTCGACACCGCGGCCCAGCGAGTAGGTCATCAGTTTCTCCGTCACGACGCGCGCGAATTGATCGGAGCGGCGCACCAGCATATCGCGCAGGCTGACCACGCCGTCTACCTTGGTGCCATCCACTAGAACCCCGGATGCGTCTATGGCACTGTCTCCATCCTGTGTGCGCCAGGAACCGACGGCGTCAAAGTTTTCGAGCGCCAAGCCGATCGGTTCAAAGATCTTGTGGCAAGATGCGCAGGATGGATTGGTGTGATGCAATTCCATGGTTTCGCGCATGGTCGGCGCCTTGGCGTTGCCGGTGGAATCCACTGGCCGTTCCTTGATAATCGGTACGTTTGGCGGCGGGTCCGGCGGGCTGACGCCGAGGAACGTTTGCAGGAACCACTTGCCTCGAGCGACGGGAGAAGTGCGGGCCGCGTTCGACGTTACTGTTAGGAGCGCCCCCTTGCCCAGCAGGCCGCGTCGGATATCGAGCTCCTGAGGCAGCGTCACCCGGCGGAACTGCGGACCATAGATGTTTGGCATCCCGTATTGCTTGGCCAGCCGCTCATTCACGAATGTGTAGTCCGCGGTCAGTAAATCTAGAATGCTGCGATCTTCATGGACCACGCTGCCGAAGAATAGCTCAGTCTCGCGCTGGTATGCTAGCCGCAGGTTGTCGTCGAAGTCCGGGAACAGATTCACCACCGGTTCGCTGGTCTTGAGCGAGCGAACGCCCAGCCACTGGCCCGTGAAGTTGGTGATCAGAGCTTCGGATCTGGGATCCGCCAGCATTCGCCGCACTTGTTTCTCGAGCACGGCGGGATCTTTGAGCTTGCCCTGGGAGGCCAGGTCGATCAACTGATCGTCGGGCACGCTGCTCCACAGGAAAAACGACAACCGGGAAGCGAGCGCCAGATCGCTGATGCGGTAGCTTTTGCCGGCGAGCAGACCGGCGGGCTCGGGCTCCAGGCGATATACAAATTCCGGATCGGCGAGAACCCGCTGCAGCACGGCTTCGATGCCATCATCGAAAGTTCCCCCATCAGTCCGGCCAGACTGATAAAACTCCATCAGACGCGACACATCCGCCGATGTGGCGGGTCGGCGAAACGCATGCTTCACCAGCGAGGATGCAATGGTTCGAGCGCACGCAGCGTCATCTTTCGCGGTGGCCGGACGGCACACGAAAATCCTCTGCCGGGCCGCCGTATCGCTGGCGCCCTTGGGGTTGTAGGGACCTTCCACCCACACCTGGCCGACATGTGGATAGAACAGGAATCCTGGTATCGATCCCGGCGTGTTCATGGTCCGCTGGAACGGCCGATTCACTTCGCTGCCGGGCACATCGTTGGTGGCGAGGAAGGTCACGCCGACGGTGTGCAGTCCGGCTTTAACCGGAATGCGTTGCGTGGACTTGCCGTTGCCCGTGGTGTTGGCGATTTCCTTATCCCAATCGAACAGCTTCACCCGTTCGCCGTCAACGGTTACTTCGAGCTGCTCGCCTTTGACGCCACCCAGGACTGCCTGGAAATAACCCGTGACGCCTTTGACCTTGAAGGTATATTCGCCATCCGCTGGAAATTGATATTTGAAGAGGATGCCGCCGCGCGTTCCGAACGGCAGTCCCTCAATGTGATAATTTTGCGCGGTGTCCGCGGGCACTTCGAACACGGCCTGCGTCGGAGCCGAAACATCTCCAATCGCCAGACGGCTGATCTTTCCCGCAGCCGACAAATACGCCTCCATAAGGGCAGGAGACAGCGTCAGCGCCCCCGCGATGTTGTCAAACCCGCGTGTCGAATCGTCGGGAGGCAGGAATTTAGTGGCGTCGACCTCAAGCGCCAGCACGTCACGAATCGCGTTCGTATATTCGGTGCGGTTGAGGCGGTGCATGCCTGGCGGGATCGGGTTGGCAGCCGCGCTGCGGTCGAGTTCGTTCTCCATGAAAGAGACCATGGATTCGAGCACCGGCGCATCCGGACGAGGCATGCCCGCGGGAGGCATCATCCCGGCCCGAAGCTTACGCACGACTTTCTCCCAAGTCTCGGCGTGATCGTGCATGCTCGCCGGGTCAAGCTTATCGAGCATCAGTCCAGCAGTTTGCAGCTTCTGGTTGTGGCACGTGACGCAGTATTTATCCAGCAGCGCGCGCTCAGAAGCTGCCGAAGTCACCGGTGCGGCAGGAGCGGCGGTAGTCTGCTGCGAACGGGCGACCTGAAGATAACCTGGGACAGCGATGAGCCCCGCTAAGGCCGCGAGGCTGAACACACGGTTTGGGTGCCGTTTGGCGGGTGGGCGGAGTCTGCTCTTGCCTGTATTCATTGGGCTCCTCAAGGACTATAGGTCTACCGCGAGGCTCCGGCAGGCCTTGCCGTCCCCCTAAGTCAAGATAATCAATACTTTCGCTGGGCGCAAGCCCCTTTCGGCATAATCTCATCCGGGCGCCGAGCCGGGGCTTCAGAAGAGTACCACCCCACACGCTGTCCGCAGCTCCAGCGCGGGGGCATGCATGCCCTGCGGCTGGCTATTCGCATCCTCGTTAATGTGGGGCTCTACTGGCCAGCCCGGTGGTTGTCGCCCTGGTTTTGCCGGTAGCAGGTATGGCCTGCTGAACAAGCCGTGGATACCGTTCGCCGGGCGATGCGATCCTGTTGCTCGATTTTGCTAAGTATGCCATCCACCGGGCATTCCATGCGGTTTCATTTCTCCGGCATGTGCATCGTGTCCATCATTCCGACCCGGACCTCGATGTCTCGACATCCTTCCGTGTTCATCCGATTGAAGCACCGGATTCATCATTCGGAGCAAATCGAGGAACGGAATTATGGTGAGTGCTTTCCCCCCATCGCGTCGGTTGCGGATTACAGATGGCAGGGCATCTCACAATGGGCGGAGTCTGACAAGTCACTACGGCAGGATGGACGTACTGGTACCGGCCCGCCCTCTATCGCGTCGATCCGCCGGGTCCCTGCGCGGGACCGGAGATGTGCTGCAAATCGTAGTTATCTTCCTGGCAGATATACTCCATCAGTTCCGTTCCCGCCATCAAGCGCGCCCGGCCAACCGTCGTGAACGGCTTGGCATACGCGCCTGGATCGTCGATGGTCACCTCGATCGACATGTTTCCCCTGTCGGTCCGCGTGTAGCGCTCAATGGTGTGAAGTTTTTCGGTGTGCGGATGCCCCACGTAATCGAACCAGAACTTGTCTTTGAATCCAACCGTGTCGATCACCCAGGTCGGACCATCCCAACGCCCGATGGAATTTCCGTACCAGGCCGGATCGGGATCCTCGGGATGCTTGCGGCCGTCCATGAAAATCTGCCGCCAGCTATGGATATTGCCCTCGAACACAATAAAGTAGATGCCCGGAGTCTGCGCGATCCGCCAGGGATACGGCGATCCGCGCGGAACACCGGCCGGCAGGCAGTTCGATTCCGGATCGTCTTTCGACTGCCGCGTCTTCACCAGCGCTTCCGCCCACGGCAGCATCACCACAGAATCGCCGGGTTTGAGCGCGCGCGAAATGTCCGCGTCGCTGGCGCCGCCGCCCAGCCAGACTCCTGATAAATCGGGTGTGCCGTCCGCCAGTTTCGGCGCCGGACCCGTGGGCGTAGGAGGCTGCCGTTGGTAGAGCCCTACGTTTCCGCCTTTCGCTTTCCCCTTGCCTCTAGCCGCGTCGCCGGCAGGCTGCTGCGCGACCAGCGACATGACTCCGAGCGCAGCGGCCGCGATAACGAACCCTGAGATCCAGCCTCGTCTCACTTGCCATCCTCAAACGCCGACAGGAAGTTCAGCTTCCGCCCATCCGGAAACACGATGGTCTGTGCGATGCCGAAATTCGAGTTATCCCGCGCGCGCGAACCGGTGACCGTGACCACGTCGCCTTCCTTGACGGAATGCCGTGTCCAGCCATTCCGCACCAGGATGCTGGGACTGGCCAGCTCCAGGTTCCAGTTGGTAACCTTGCCGGTGCTGTCCTTCACGTCGATGTAGAAATGCGCGTGCGGGTTGACCCATTCCATCTTGGTTACCACTCCCGTGAGGTCGATCTTCTTGGTGTTGTCGAACACCGCTGCACCCGAATGGTGGGCCAGAACGGGCAGCCCCAAGGCCAGCAAAGCCGTCGCTACCGCAAGGTTGAAGCTGATTCGCATCGAAAGAGGCCCCCAGCTCGAAATTTTGTCATAGGCGTACATCCAGCGCAAGGAGCTTATTGTTAACCTAAGAACCAGGAGCGGCATCCTATATGACGATGCTCCGGTGTATTTTCGTACTTCTCTTGGCGGCCCTCGCCGTCCCGGCCCAGATTCCAGGCCAATATCCGGGGCAATATCCTCCCGGGCAGTTTCCCGGCCAATATCCGCCGGGACAATATCCGCCGGGACAAGGGCCGAACTCGCGTATTCCGGGTCAGACCGGCCCCACGATTCCCGGCACCGGGCGTCCGCGAGGTGGACAACCTCAGACCGAAAGCCGCGGCAAGAAATCGAGCTCCGAAGCCCAGCTATTGACCACGACGTCCGGCATCTTGCGGCGCGTGGCCTCGAACCAACTGGTGATCGAGCCCGACGATCATCGTGTGGTCTGGTACCGCTTGGCGCCGCAGATCCAGGTAACGAAAGAGGGAAAGGATGCGGATCTGAAAGACTTCGCGCTGGGCGATTATCTGAGCGTCGATTCCAACTCGGACGACGACAGCATCAATACCGCCGTTTCGGTGACCTGGAAGAAATCCGCGACGCCTGAGGATCGGGCTGAAGCTTCGAAGACATGGGATTTGCCGCGGCCAGAAACCGCCGCACGCGGTACGGCCACCTCTTCTGCGTCCAGATCCACGTCCTCGGCTTCCTCGCCGCCTCACGAGGCGGGCGATGAGCGGCCCGTGCTGCGCCGCAAGGACCCTGATCCTGCTCCGGCGCCCCAAGCGGAATCTGCGCCTGACAAGCCGCAGGAAGTCGCCTCGGCGGCGCCTCCCAAGGTTGCTCCTAAGGAAGAAGAGCCCGATAACAGTCCGCCGCCGACGCAGATGCGTCCACCCGATCCGAAGCCGGATGATGACGATCCTGGCAAGCCGGCGTTGCGCCGCGGAATGCCAGCTCCAAGGCGCCAAACCACCGTCGAAAACTCGGCCAGTGTTCCAACGGCAGCTGTAAAAGCACCCGTGGTTGAGGCGATAAAAACCAGCGCTCCCCCTGCGGAAGCCACGGTGCCACAACCCATCCCGCTCGGCGACGATCCTATCATCACCAAAGCGCGCGAGGCGGCTTTCGCTTATTCCGAAACGCTGCCCAACTACCTGGTCCAGCAGATGACCACGCGGTATCAGAGCGATCGCCCGAAGTCGGGCTGGCAGGCGCTCGATATCGTCACAGCCGATCTGACGTATCAGGATGGCCGCGAAAGCTACAAGAACATCAAGGTCGGCAACAAGAGCGTGAATACGTCGATGGATGAAATCCCCGGCACGCGCTCGACCGGCGAGTTTTCGACGCTGCTTGAAGAGTTGTTCGAGCCGGGCGCAACCAAGTTCCGCCCGGGCGGGCAGGACACGATTCACAACCGCTCAGCCTACGTGTACAGTTTCGAGGTCACGCGCGAACTTTCGCGCTGGCGGATCGAAGCGCCTTCGCAGCTTTACTATCCGGCCATCAAGGGATCCGTCTGGATCGATAAGGAGACTTCACGGGTCCTGCGCATCGAACAGTCGGGCAAGGGTATGCCCGCGCTGTTCCCCTTCGACACCCTCGAAACCACCGTGGACTACGATTTCATAAGGCTCGGCACATCCGGACCGTACCTGCTGCCGATCGAATCCGAAGTGCTGAGCTGCCAGCGGGGCACCAGCATCTGCTCGCGCAATAAAATCGAGTTCCGCAACTATCGCAAGTTCGGAGCCGAGACGAATATCACGTTCGACAAGCCATAGTCAGTTTGGCTTGGAGTGAAATGGATCGGGTTCAGTGCCGTGTGGCGCTGGTTCCGGACTCTCGATATCGAGATTGACGACAATCGGCTCCTGGCCGCTGCGGACCACTACCGCTTCGACGGGCTCATCCGGACGAGCGTTCATCTCCTGATGCGGAACGAAGGGCGGCACGTAGATGAAGTCTCCAGGTCCGGCTTCCTCCACGAACTCCAGATGATCGCCCCAACGGAAGCGAGCGCGCCCGCGGACGATGTAGAGCACGGTCTCGAGCTCACCGTGATGATGCGCCCCGGTGCGAGCCGCCGGCTGTACCGTAACCGTTCCCGCCCACAGTTTATTGGCGCCGGTGCGAGCGTGCGTGATAGCCGCCGCGCGGCTCATACCCGGAGTTTGAGGAGTATTCGTGTCGAGCTTCCCGGCTCGCACGATGCGAATTCCGTGCTGCTTCCAATCGGCCAAAGAGCGTTTACTTCTTCGTGGCTTTCGCCTTGGCGTCTTTGTCCGCGCGGATCAGATTATCCAGATGCCGGGAATCCTTCTCGTTTTCCGTGCAGATGTATTCCCAAAGATCGCTGTCGGTGATTAGCGGAGTCCACTGCGTGACCTTCCAGGGACGCGTGTAGTACACCGGATCTTCAATCGTGATCTCATCCTTCAAGTTCCCGTAGTCCGGGCGCGAATAACGCTCGATCACGTGCAACTTATCCGACGTACCGTGCCCCGCAAGATCAAGCCATGTGAGCCCGTTGAAGCCGATCGTATCGACCACCAGTTCGTCGCCTTCCCACTTTCCGACAGAATCGCCCCACCAGGTGGGATTTAGATCCTTTGGATGATCGCGATTCAGGAAAATCTGCCGAAAGCTGTGTAGATTACCTTCATACAGAATCACCACCAGGTTAGGCAGCTGGAGAATTTTCGAAGGATAAGGATCGCGCCGCGGCACACCGGTCGGCAGGCATCGAGCCTCGGGATCTTCCGTGCCTTCGTTCGCCTGGCGCTCTTTGAATAGCTTCTCGCCGAAAGGCGTCATCGGCAGTTCGCCGACGTCATAGTCCTTAGCGATGTCAGAGGTGTAGCCGGCATAGCCCCACACACCCGAAAGATCGACGTGTCCGTCCGCCATGCGCGGCGTGGGCCCGGGAGGCCCTTTCTTCACGCGGCCGTTCCCTTTTCGTTTGGATTTAGGAATGGTGCTCTCGGCCGGAAATTGCCCCTGGAGGAAGGGGACCGCGGTCAGAACGAACGCTGAAGTCGTCAAAATTGTGAGCAAAGTCTTCTTTCGCACGGTGAAATCGCCTCTCACAGATTATACCCGCAGGTGGTTTGGTATGCTCATACACTTATGAGCCTCTTCGCCGTCAAACCGCTGGAGGCGCTCCTTAAGGACGCCGGGCATGAGACCCTTCGACGGACCTTGGGACCTACTCAGTTGGTGGCGCTCGGGATCGGCGCGATCATCGGCGCGGGGCTGTTTTCCTTAACCGGAATCGCCGCCTCTGTCAACGCCGGACCTGCCGTGGTAATCAGCTTCGTGCTGGCATCCATCGGTTGCGCCTTCGCTGGGTTGTGCTACAGCGAATTTTCGACCATGATCCCCATCGCCGGCAGCGCGTACACTTACGCCTACGCCACCATGGGCGAGCTGATGGCGTGGCTCATCGGCTGGGATCTGGTGCTCGAATATGCTGTGGGCGCTTCCACCGTGGCCGTGAGCTGGTCGCGCTACGTGATGAGTTTCTTCCAGGATTTCGGAATACATTTCCCCCAGCAGCTGGCGGCGTCTCCCTTTGAGCCGCTGACGCTGCCCGAAACCGGGACCGTCATCCAAGGCATGATCAACCTGCCGGCGATGTTCATTGTGATGGCGATCTCGCTGCTCCTGATCATCGGGATTCAGGAATCGGCGCGCATCAATGCCGTGATCGTAGTAATCAAGGTTACGGTGGTGCTGGTGTTCATCGCGCTGGGCTGGGCCTATATCAACCCCGCTAATTTCACGCCGTTCATCCCGCCAAACACGGGTGAAACGGGAGCGTTCGGATGGAGCGGAATTTTGCGCGGCGCGGGTTTGGTTTTCTTCGCTTTCATTGGCTTTGACGCAGTATCCACGGCCGCCCAGGAAGCCAAGCGACCTCAAAAAGACATGCCCATCGGGATCATTGGATCGCTGGCAGTATGCACTATTCTTTATGTGCTGTTCGCGCACGTCCTTACCGGGATCGTGAACTACACCGAGCTCAACAGCGCCGCTCCGGTGGCCGTGGCCATCGATCGCACCGACTACCGCTGGCTGCGGCCCGCCGTAAAGCTGGCCATCGTCATGGGATATACCTCGGTGATTCTAGTGATGCTGCTGGGTCAGAGCCGCGTCTTTTATTCCATGTCGCGCGATGGCTTGCTGCCGAAGCTGTTTTCCGACGTTCATCCGCGGTTCAAGACGCCCTGGCGCTCGAACCTTCTGTTCATGGTGGCGACGGGACTACTCGCTGGAATCGCTCCCATTCGGATTCTGGGAGAGGCCACTAGCATCGGTACGCTGTTCGCGTTCGTGCTGGTCTGCGGCGGAATCATCATCATGCGCCGCACGCATCCGGACTTGCCGCGTCCCTTCAGAACGCCGTTCGTTCCGGTGGTCCCGATTCTCGGAATTGTCTTCAACCTGATTCTTATATATGGACTGGGTTGGACCAACTGGGCGCGGCTGTTCGGCTGGATGGCGATCGGCCTCATCGTTTACTTCCGTTACAGCCGTAAGCACAGCATCACGCACAATTCATAGCAGCATCCGGACGAACCATCCGACTCCGCCTAAGAGTAGTACGGCCGCCGCGGGTCGCTTCCAACCCATCGGGAGCTTGCGGGCAACGAGCCACAGACCCGCGAGAAGAATCGCCTGGGTGATCGACGCGGCAATGAGGTAAGACGAAGGGAAGGCCGCGAACGGCAGGCCGTGAGCCACACCCAGCACGGGCACCACTGCCCAGCGCGCCCGGCTGTCCGGCAGAAACACGATTTCCGCCGCGAGATAGGCGACAGTCAACGCCAGCACTGCCTCCAGGAACTCGGGGCTGAACGACATCGGGATCCGCGATGACAGAGGACGTGCGAGCCATTCGCCCGCCACGAACGCGATCGTCAGGATTCCCATTTCGCGAGTGTTCCGCGCGGCCAGCACCAGCACCGCGAGAAATAACAGCCCTGATACCGATTTGAAAAGTCGTGCGATTCCGGCCGCAGCGGCTTTGGCAATCAACTCGGCGGGCGACGGCGGATGAAAGCGCACCTCGGCCTGCCGGAAACTCTGATCGAACACTTGCTGGTCGCTATTGGGTCCCTGCACGGCGTAGAGCAGGTGTACGTGATTCGGCACGGTCACCTGAAACAGCGTGCATTGGACTTCAATCTTGTCGGGCACCGGGTGATCAAATTCGTAATGGGCGCGGCAGATGTAGGTCCCATCTTGTTCCTGACAATTGGAGGAAGTCCGGCGCGCGCCTTCGAACTTTAATTGATCCAGGAGCGCTGTTTCAGGATGTGTCACATGCGTCAGCTCGTAGATCGGGATTCGCAGTTCGTAGGTCGCGCTGCGGCCGTCGACGTGCAGCTCACCGCTACTCATGCTGACGACATGAGCATATGTGGAGCAACAAATCAGAAAAAGAAAAAACCTACGCATGCGCTTTTCGGCGGCGCATGCGGACGATGAAGATGCGCAGCGCGGCGATCACAGGAACGGAAAAGAACATACCCGGGACGCCGGCCACCCGTTCCCCCGCCAGCACGCCGAAAAGTACCAGGAGCGGGTGTAGCTCGACACCAGAGCTGAGCAGGTACGGGCTGAGCACGTAATCCTGAAACAAACGATAAACGATAAAAAAGACCAGAATCCACAGGACGTGGGAATAGCCGCTCACTCCGGCCACCAGAAGTGCGATCACGGCTGCGGTCAGCGGTCCGACGAACGGAATCAGCTCCAGCACGCCCGCGACGCTCGCGAGAAGGACTGCATAGGGGACTCCGAGTACGGAGAGAACAATGGAATAGGATGCAAACGCCGCTATTGCCAGCAGCACCAGTGCGCGGATGTACTGCGCGACCAGCATGTGCAGATCCGCCAGAATCTCCTCCGCGAGCGAACGCCGTCGCGGCTGGAAGCATTCGACAATTGCGTCGCGCATGAGAAGTCCATCTTTGAGAAAGAAAAAACTGAGGATCGGGATGAGCACTAGCGCCGCCAGAGTCCCGAGACCTGCGAGGATGCCGGGGCCGATTTGTCTTAGCATCGGCAGAACCTCATCTCCGATGCCGGCGGTTTGTCCTGTAGTGAATGCAGTTAGGCGAGGCCGCCACACTTCGAGCCATCGGGGTAAAGGAATGTGGCTCAATGGATCGGATTTTAGGACCTCGGGAAGACGGCTGGCAAGGGCGGCAGCCTGCTCGCCGATCTTGGCTCCTACCGGAATCAAAATGCCCAACGCGATTCCAATTAAGATGAGGTATACGATGGCGAGAGACAGCGTACGGGAAACGCTCCGCGGAGTGTGGCGCTCGACCCGGTCGACCAGAGGAGCAATCAGATGAGCCAGGAAAATCGCCAGTGCGAAAATCACCAGGACGCTGCGGGTGAGGTAAATGAGCACGACGGCCAGTACGAATACGAATACCGTCCATACTGCGCGCAGCACGCGCTCGTCAAGCAACATGGCTACTAGAATAGCGGGCTGATACAGTGGCTGCGATTATGGATGGATTGTAGATCAGCTCGCGACCGGCCAGAATACTTCGGTCTTCCAATCCTTCGGATCGGGATGATCACTTGGATCGTTGAGGTAGGATTCCCAGGGCGCTCCGGAAGCCACCAGACCTTCCGCTGCCATCCATTGTTCGATCGCGGCGTAGGCCTCCGAGAGTTTGTCGTAAGGTCCATTGTGAATTGTGGTTGCCGCAAACCCGCCGGGTAAAGTATCGGCGATCACATCCCCGTCTCCAGCGGCGCCCGCCGAGGTCACCCGCATTCCCGGCTCCATGGTTATCAGCCCAGGTCCCATTTCCAGATAACGAGTGAACGGTAGCCCGGCTAGCGCGATCCCATGTTTCTGCGCATGGACGAAGATGTGGGGAAGCACTTCTCCGATCGCGGCTGCGATCTCAGACCGCTTCACTCGCCTTCGCACCACCAGCACGGGCTGCGGTGCGAGTTCTTTCTTTGTGATCGAATATGCCATTTCGTTCTCCGGTGACTTCCTGTCTTGGATCATGTGAAAGAGTCCGACACACGGAGCGATCGCATCAGTTAGTCTCGCGTGTGTTTTCGCCTGCTCCTGATCCACGCTGGCGGTAAATCCGCGCGCGCGATAGGCGCTGGGCGTCATGTCAAACCGCCTGCGAAACGCCCGGCAGAACGCCTCATGGCTCTGGAAGCCACAGGACAGTGCGATATCCAGCACCGACTCCTCGCCAACCAGAAGCATCACTGCCGCGCGTCCCAGTCGAAGCCGCAGCGTGTACTGCTTGGGCGTTTCCCCGGCGGCGGCGGAAAACACGCGATGCCGATGAAACGGCGAAAGCCCCGCCTGCTCCGCGAGCCCAGCTAACGAAAGGTCCTCGTCAAGGTGTGCCGCGGCGAACCCGAGTATCGGCAATACGCGTTTGAACGGCGTCGCCGGCTGAATCATCATCTCAGTCTAATCAAAGCGTGCGCCGAGATCTTGATAATTCTTGCGCTAGCCGATCAAAGTTTTTCCAGCGTAAGGCGATCGAACTCACCGCCGAAATACTTTTGCAATGCAGCCGTGAAGATATCATTGTCGGACGTCACGCTTGCAAATAAGGTCATCGAAGATCGGAACTTCAGGTCGTCGGGAGATCCCAAAATCTCATGGATCGAACGTCCCTCCACCTCAGTCACCAAACGAGTGCACTCCCTTAATCGAGGTCCCAGCAGCGGATGCTGCAGATACGCCTCGGCTTCTTCTCGCGAAGCGATGCCGAATTTAATCGCCATCTGGCTGTGTCCTAAACCTCGAAGCTGCGGGAAGATAAACCACATCCAGTGGCTCTGCTTTTGCCCGCTGCGCAATTCGGCGCACACCTGCGGGTAGACTGGATTCTGGGCTTCGATAAAACGCTGAAGATCGTAAGGATCGTTCACGATTGCCTGTCCCTACTGATTACTATAGAGTGGTGACCCACACCCCGGCCGACCGCATGCGCGGGCTCGTGAGCGGTATTCAGGAGTTGGAAGAGAAGCTCAAGAATGGCGGCGGCGCGAAGAAAATCGAAAAGCAGCACGCCGAAGGCAAGCTGACCGCGCGCGAGCGTGTCGCACATTTGATCGATCCGGGTTCGTTATTTTTGGAAATCGGCCTGTTGATTGCCTACGACCGCTATGACGGGCAGGCTCCCGCGGCGGGCGTGATCACAGGACTGGGACACATCGAAAAACGGCCTTGCGTGATCGTGGCCAACGATGCCACGGTGAAGGCCGGCGCGTGGTGGCCCGAAACCATTCACAAGATTCTGCGGGCGCAGGAAATAGCCATGCGCAATCGCCTGCCGATCGTCTACCTGGTGGATTCGGCGGGGGTGAACCTGCCCTATCAGGATGGAATCTTCCCTGGGCAATACGGCGCGGCGCGAATTTTCTATTACAACTCGCTGATGCGGCGGAGACTCAAAGTTCCCCAGATCGCCGCGGTGATGGGCATGTGCATCGCGGGCGGAGCGTACCTGCCGGCACTGTCGGATGTGATCATCATGGTCGAGAAAACCAGC
>JAICXC010000115.1 GCA_025980665.1 Bryobacteraceae bacterium | reverse complement strand
GGGCGCGGAAGGGCCGGTTTGGGTCACGCTCACGACGTGAGAAGTGCTTACGTTCCCATCGGTGGCCGTGACGACGATGGTGTTCACCCCGATCGCAAGCGGAAGATTCGATATGACCCAGTTCGATCCCGTGATCGAGGACCCGTCGGAGGCGCCTGAGCTCGATGTCCAGGTCACGGTAGGCGAGCCGCTGCCACCGGTGACGGTTCCCGTTAGCGAGATCGAAGCCGCTGTAGTGGTGGCAGGCGGTGGGTCGATGGTCAGGGCCAGGGGACCGGGCGGCGGGACTACTCCCGTCTGCGCGGCGTACATGCTAAGGATGGCGGTCTTGTCGCCGTCGGCGAGGGTCGTAACGAGTTTCAGATACGGATACATCACGTCGTTCGGGTTATCGGAGTGGCCCAAGCCTAGAGCATGTCCTAACTCGTGAAGAGCCACGCTGAAGACGTCGACTTGCGTGCCGACATGCCAGCTCTCAGCGTCATCGAGATGCAGGTCCCCTGCGAGCGGTTCGGGATTGGGAGGAGCCGGATAAAAGGTATGGGCTACCACGCCGCCCGGCCCGTCGAAGGGGAACCCGTCGCCGTGGTCGCCCGTCGCCCAAAAAATGTTGACCGTGCGATTGCCCAGTGAGTCGGTGCCGGGTTGCCAGGTGATCTGAATAACCTTGGCCCATTCGGCCATGGCTCGCAAAATTTCGCTCTGCGGGACACCCGCCGGAAGCTGCGCGGTGACTTGCTGAAAAACGTAGTTCAATGTGGCCGCGTTTAGGCCGGGACCATCCCAGCCATCGCCGTTGGTCGCGATGATTTGACCGATGGGGCCGAGTACGGTCAGTGCGCCTCCGCAGACGTTTACTGGTGTGCCTGCGGCCAGGTTCGCCGCAGCGGGGAAAATGTAAGCTACCTGATCCTGCGAGGCCAGAGACTCGAGCGTTGCACGCGCATTACCCGAATTCGGGATATGCACCAGCAAATGCCGGCGCAGCAGGTCGGGGTTTTCACGCAGCTCTAAGCCCGCAGTGAGGATTAAACGGCGCGCGACGTTCGGATCTACGTCCGGGTGGAACTCGACCAGATAGTATCCGGTGGCAGCGGATGAATTGCCCCCAGTAATCAGCGGGCTGAGTTTCTCCCGCGGTTCGAGGCGAAGCGCCGAGCGGATACCCAAGCCGTCCAGGGCCCCATCGCGAGCCATGGCGTCGTTCATCAACACCAGCACGCCATTGTCCGGCACGTCCTGGAGCACGATAGCGCCTCGGGCCCTCAAAGCATCCAGGGCGTCGGCGGTAGGAGGCTGGTCGAACTGTACGATCACGTGGGTTGGGGTAAACCTCGGCAAGCGGCCGCTACGCACGATCGGATTTTCACCCGGCGCCCTAATCCCGGGGTTAGCCGGAACATGAACTTTGAGGCGCAGCGCAGGCTGAGCGAGGAGAAGAGCGCTAGAACAGAAGAAAACTAACCACCGCGATGAGGAATGCATAGGGACCCTGCCTATGCTCATCGCATCCGGGCGAGAGAACAAGAATCCTGACGGTTGCGGATTAAGCCTACGCCGGATTACCGTTGCGGTAAGGTTGCGAGGATCGAGTCGTTTTCACTGGCAACCGAGATACTGAACTTCTTCCTCGAGCAGGAGTCCCGACCGGTCTTGTACGCGGCGCTTGAGCGTCTCGATCAGCTCCCGCACTTGTTGCGCCGTACCGCCACCCGAGTTGTAGATGAGATTCGCGTGGTAATCGGCTACCTGGACTCCCCCCAAGACCATGCCTTTCGCTCCGGCCAACTCCAGGAAGTAAGCAGAGGGCACTTTACCTTCGCGGATTACCCGCGCGGGGACTAGCGCGCGCACGCTTTCCGGAAGCTCCGCCAGGATCAGGTTCTTGAAGATGCTGCCGGCGCAATGCATCGTGGGCGGATATTTTTCGTTGCGGACCTTGAGAATCCCGTCTGCCGTGGTTCGGAGGGCGCCCGGATCCCCCGAAGGGAGTCGCAAGGTGGCCTCCAGCACGATCCAGTCTTTTTGGCGCTTGAACACGCTTTCCCGGTAGTGAAATTCGCAGCCGGCGTTGTCGATTTCGCGCACTGACGAGCCGTCCCCCGAACAATCGATGAAGCGCACCGATTCGACAAACTCATGGATCGAGTGGCCGTAGGCCCCAGCGTTGCCGTAGACTGCACCCCCTACCCATCCCGGGATACCGGTCATGGTGTGCAAGCCCTCCAGCCCGGCCGAGATGGTGGCATCCACCAGATCCTGGAGCACGGCGCCGGCTGCAACTCGAACCACACCTCCAACGACGCCCCCTTCGATTTCGATGCTCTTGGCCGTGTAGCGTAGGACCGCGCCCAGGAATCCGCGGTCGTCCGCGACCAGATTGCTCCCGCCGCCGATCAGGGCATGCGGGGTACTATCCACCGCCTCAAGCGCCGCGATCAGAGCAGCTTCCGACGAAGCATCCGCCAGAATTCGCGCGGGCCCGCCGATCGCGAATCGCGTCAACCGGCTTAGCGGAATGTTTTCGCTACACTTTAGATCAGGGATCTGATTAAGAACTGCCGCGAGGCGGCGCAACATCTCGTCATCCATCTCTGATCCAGCGTAATATGTTTCCCGGATTCTCTCCCGAAGCTTTGACGTTTCTGCGCAGCCTGAAGCGAAATAATCGCCGCGAATGGTTTCAGCCGCGCAAGGAGATTTTCGAGACAAAGGTAAAGATCCCCATGGTCCAGCTAGTGGAGGCGATCAATGCCGAGCTGTTGGATTTCGCGCCGGACCACGTAACTGATCCCAAGAAAGCGGTGTACCGCATTTATCGCGACACCCGTTTCAGCCCCGACAAGACACCCTACAAAACCCACGTCGCGGCTATTTTCCCGGATCACAACTTGGGAAAACAGTCCTCCGCCGGATTCTATTTTCACGTCACGGCAAAGTCGGTTGGTATTGCCGCCGGTTCTTACATGCCCGGCCCGGATGAACTCCGCGCCTTCCGAACGTGGCTGGCGGAGAACCACAAGAAATTCCGCGATGCCTCGCGGAAGCCGGAGAAAATGCTTGGTAAGCTTCAGGGCAGCAGCGTGACCCGAATGCCCAAGGGCTTCGACGCCACACATCCGGCTGAGGATCTCATCCGGATGAAGCAGTGGCTGTACTGGGTGGAGCTGGACGCCAAGATCGCGACCATCCCGCAGTTGCTGCCGGAACTTGTAAAGCGTTTCCGTGCAGCCGCGCCGGTGATCGCGATGCTGAACGCGCCCTTGCGCAAGTCGGCGGGCGCTACTTCCCTGAGTCTGTTCTAAGGTTGTTGATCACCTTGTGAACGCCGGGCACGGTGTTGGCGGCAATACCCGCGACGTTCTTGTCCATTTCATTCGCGACCACGCCTTCCAGTGTCACATCCCCGTTCTTCACGATGATGTGGATCGGAGGCACGGCACCCATCTGATAGCGCTGCAGGTTGGGCTTCGAGTAGATCGCGCGATACACCGCCAGCCGGGTCCCGTCGTCGTTCCCCGAAACCGGCATGACCTCGATCTGATTGTCAACCGCGGTGACGCCTTCAATGCTCTTGACGGCTTTCCCCGCGTCATCCTTAAGTTTCGGATCGCGCACTTGCCCGAACAGCGTGACTTTGGATCCATCCACGCGGTACGACAGGTTGTCGAACACCCCGTAATAGGGCAACGTAACCAGCTCGTGCCGGACTTCTTTAACAAGGTCCGTGGCGGCGAACATGGCCAAGGGCAGCAGCAATAGAATGAATCGTTTCATCGCTCGTTTGATACCAGACGAGGCGGAACGTTTCAGGTGAGGGATTAAGCGGCTCGGGAAGGAGCCCGCAAACCGCTCCACTCCTCGCAAATCAGGATGGAATTCGCGGGATTTCGCGAGGAGTATTTGAGGCTGGCTGGGCCGATGAGCCGTTCTGGCTCGGGAGGGAGCATGTCGCGCAACGTGCTGACGTCCTGGGACGCCTCATACTGCACGCCACGAACCGAATACGAGTAGTACAACATGGCCTCGGATGCTTCCGTGATCAGGGCGTCGCCCAGCCGACCGTGCCGGTGCAATTCTAAACGGCGTCTGCGCTCCCGTTTTTCCGGATTGGCCTGCATCGCCGTCAGGGCCATCCGCACACCGAAGCTGGCCACGCCCACCCCCAATGCTCCCAGAAGGAGCACCTTCGTGCCGGGTGATATTGGCGGTAGGTTCACTTTAAAAAAGGAGGCCGGTTATCGGGTTACGGGAGCGTCGTGAAACGCCTTGTTGTAGTCCTTGAGGAATTGGTCCAAACCCTTGTCGGTAAGCGGATGATTGAACAGCCCATCCAGCACCTTGAACGGCAGGGTCCCGACGTGGGCGCCGGCTTTGGCGGCGTCGATCACGTGGTTTGTGTGACGCAGGGAGGCGGCCAGGATCTGCGTGGTGTAGTTGTAGTTCTTGTAGATCTGGACGATATCACGGACCAGTTGCATGCCGTCCCAGCCGGTGTCATCGACCCGGCCGACAAAAGGACTAATGAAGTACGCCCCGGCCTTAGCAGCCAGGATCGCTTGGCCCGCCGAAAAGCATAACGTCACGTTGACGCGAATGCCTTCGCGGCTAAAGATCGAACACGCACGGATGCCGTCGCGGGTGAGGGGCACTTTCACCACGACATTTTTGTGGATTTTGGACAGTTTGCGGCCTTCGGCCAGCATTCCGTCGGTGTCGGTGGCCACCACCTCGGCACTGACGTCGCCGCTCACGATGTCGCAGATCTTGCGGATCTGCTCCTCAATCGCGATGCCTTCTTTGGCGATCAGCGTAGGGTTGGTAGTAACGCCATCCACAACGCCCCAGCGGACGCCGGACTTTAACTCTTCCAGATTCGCCGTATCGAGAAAGAAACGCATGGGTGGACGCTCCTCAATTCCAAGTGTAGCATCCATCGGCATAAATCGCCTATAATATTAGTGTTTTACGGCTCCGTCAGCCATCCTGTGCGTAACGAAAATGGAGCCGGTCATTGTGCTTCTAAAGAAACCAGAGGGATGACAACATTGGTGCAGATCCCCGCGTTCCTACTGGCTACAGGAGTCCCTTCTTTTAGCAGCCGGATCACCGATATCCTGTTCGACGATACCTTCAAGGGCATTCACCATCTGCAGTTCTTCGACTGGGCCATTATGGTCCCGTACTTCGCCGTTCTCGGCGTGCTTTCCGTCTACGGACTGCACCGCTATGAGACCATCCGCGGCTACATGAAGCATCGCAAACGTCTGAAGGCGGCCGAGCCTCCTATGCGCTTTGCCGAGCTTCCGCGCGTGACCATCCAGCTGCCGATTTTCAATGAGCGCTTCGTCGTCGAACGCCTGCTGGAGGAGACTGCCAAGATCGATTACCCCCGGCACCTGCTCCAGATCCAGGTTTTGGATGATTCGACGGATGACACGCATCCCTTCACTGAAGAATTGGCGCGCGAGTATCGCGATGCAGGCGTACCCATCGAGTACATCCACCGGGCGAATCGTCACGGATATAAGGCTGGAGCCCTCGAAAACGGCCTGAAGACGGCTACGGGCGAAGTGGTCGCCGTGTTCGACGCCGATTTCGTGCCGCCAGCCGATTTCCTCCAGCGCACCGTCCATCATTTCACCGATCCGCAGGTCGGGATGGTGCAGACCCGCTGGACGTATCTGAATCGCGGCCACAACGTCCTGACCGAAGTACAGGCCATCCTGCTCGACGGACACTTTGTGCTGGAGCACATCGCGCGCTTCGGCGGCGGGCTGTTTTTCAATTTCAATGGCACTGCCGGCATCCTGCGCCGGTCGATGATCACTGATGCCGGTGGCTGGCAGCACGACACGCTCACGGAGGATTCCGATCTGAGCTATCGCGCCCAACTGAAGGGCTGGAAGTTCGTATATGCGCCCGCGGTCGAGTGCCCGTCGGAGCTTCCGGTCGAGACTTACGGCTTCCAGGTGCAGCAATCGCGCTGGGCCAAGGGGCTGACGCAGGTCGCCATAAAGCTGCTGCCGTCGATTTTGCGCTCCAAGCTTCCGTGGCGGGTCAAAGCCGAGGCATTTTTCCACCTGACTCCGAATATCGGTTACCCGCTGATGATCGTGGTTAGCCTGCTGATGCTGCCGGTGATGATCGTGCGTTTCTACATGGGATGGTTCGAGATGCTGTTGATCGACCTGCCGCTGATCGCCGCGTCCTTCTGGTCGATTTCGGCGTTCTACGTGGTCGCACAGCGCGAGCTGTTCCCTCGCAACTGGAAGCGAACCATCCTGTTCCTGCCAGCGCTGATGGCGGCCGGCGTAGCACTCACCATCATCAACACTAAGGCGGTCTTTGAGGCGCTGATCGGATATCAGACCGCGTTCGCGCGCACCGCCAAGTACGGCGCGCAGAAAACAACCCTTGCGAATTTACAGTATCGCCGCCGCAGCGGATGGCTGCCTTATGCCGAACTGGCCGCGGGATCGGGGTTTCTGGCAATCGTGCTCTACGCGATCCAGTCATACAACTACCTCTCAATTCCGTTCCTGCTGCTGTTCGTAGGCGGATACTTCTGGGCGGGCGTGACTACGCTGTGGGAAGAATATCAGGGCAAGCTGGCCTTCGAGCGGCAACGCGCACTGACATCTCAGGCTCAGGCGCAAGCCGCCAAGGCATAAAGCGCTTCACTTCAGCTCGACAATCGTAGCCCCCGTGCCGCCCTCTTCGGGCCTCGCCGGATAGAATTTCGCGACGTGTGGATTGCGCCCCAACAGCTCGGCAATCGCTTTACGCAAGATCCCCATTCCATGCCCGTGGACGATCCGTACAAGCTCGGCTTGCCCTAGCGCCGCGGTATCCAGAAACTTGTCGACACGTTCGCAGGCTTCTTCGGCGCGCTGGCCGATAAGGTTAATCTCGCGAATGGAAGTCGCGAACTCGGGTCCTTGATTAAAGGTGATGGACTCGCTGCGCTTCTGCGTCGGGACCTTCGGAATCACTTCTTCGATGTCGGATGCGGGCACACGCATCTTCAGATACCCTGCTTCTACTTCGACCTCGCCGCTGTCTAGAATCCGCCGCACCGTAGCCGGCTGGCGAATTCCCGTGAGCCGGACTTGCGCACCGGGTTCGAGCTTCAATTGCGGCGTGCTGCCCCGTGCGGGCGTGGGCGCGAGGGACGCAACTTGCTCGTGAAACTCTCGTTTGGTCTTGGCGATTTTGGTGCGCGCCTTCTGGCTCAGATCCTCGATCGTTTCCTGCGCACGTCGTTCAAACTGCACTGATAAGTCTGCCGCCCGCTCTTCCACTTCTCGAATCTTGGCGATGTATTTTCGCTCCCAGGTCTGCTCCAGACTCTGTTCGCGTGCCGCCACAGCCTGGCTCCGAGCAGCCAAGTCCGCACGTTCGGTTTCCAGTTGTTCTAGCTTCTGATGCATCTCGCCCAGAAACCGCGAGACGTCCCGATCGGACGCCGCCATCCTGCCGCGCGCCTTTTCAATTAGGGCAGGATCTAGCCTCAAACGGCTCGCAATGTCCAGGCCTGCCGATTTTCCCGGCGCGCCGAGGCGCAACACATATGTGGGCTGAAGCGTGGCTTCGTCGAATCCCATGGATCCGTTCAGCACACCGCTTGTGGACGCTCCGTACACCTTCATCGCCATCAAGTGCGTGGAGGCCAGCGTAAATGCGCCTCGCGAGCGGAACGTTTCGAGCACGGTGACGCCCAGCGCTCCGCCTTCTTCGGGGTCGGTCGCCCGGCCGAGCTCGTCCAGCAAGACCAACGAATCGCCCGTGGCGCGCTCGAGCATGGAACGCACCGCGAGGATGTGAGACGAAAAAGAACTCAGGCTTTCCGCCAGAGACTGATGGTCGCCGATGTCGGCCAACACCTCGTCGAATAGCGGGAACTCGGCTTCTTCCGCCGGCGTCGGCAGACCGGCGTGAGTCATCAACGCGAGCAACCCGATGGTCTTGAGCGCAACGGTCTTTCCGCCAGTGTTGGGACCGCTGATGAGAAGCGTGTTCTGCGCGTCGTTCAACTCGAGTGACACCGGAACTACTGACTTCTTCTGCTTTCGCAGAATATCTTCGAGCAGAGGATGTCGCGCACCGCGCAAGATAATCCGACGCGATGTTTCCGAACTCAGCCGCGGTACTGTGCATCGAAACTCCGCCGCGAATTCCGCCTTCCCGAACAGCATCTCCAGGCGGCTCAGTGCCGCGACCGACGCCGCGATCTCGATGGCATGTTCCCGCATCCGCGTGGTGAACTCGCGTAGCAGACGGTGCACCTCGCGCAATTCTTCCTCATGCAGCCGGACCAGCTCATTATTGAGTTCGATGGTCTCCAGAGGTTCGACGAATACCGTCGCACCGGAGCCGCTCGACCCGTGAATGACGCCGTCCACGCGCCGCTCGCGGCCGGTCACGATCGGCACTACGAACCGGTCATTGCGGATGGTGACGAAATCTTCCTGCAGCGTCCCATCTTCGTGATGCGAGCGCAGGAAGCGTGCCAGGGAATCCTCAATCTGCCTGCGCTGCCGCTCGCTATCGCGGCGCAGGCGCGCGAGCATGACACTCGCATCGTCGGCCAGCGTGCCGTCGGGCAGAATCTTGCCGCGAAGATCGCGAGCCAGGTCGCGGAGATCCGCAATGGCCGATGCATGGGCCGCCAGGCGCGGATAACGCTCGCGTGCGGAGAGCACCACCGATCGCACCTCCGACGCGATGTCCAGCAGTCGCGCCAGTTCGAAGATTTCGGTAGCCTCAAGCGTGGCTCCCTGGATCCGCAGGCGAGCGACCAGAGGTTCTGGATCGGCACCAACGTCGAATTGAGGCCGGATCGCCGCGCCCCGGCTCGCTGTTTGCGGATTCGAAGCAGCGCGCCAATACTCGATCGTTTCGGCGGCGTCGGCCAGCGCGTGTTCGATTGCGGCGCGATCTGTGAGTGGCGTTATGCCGTGGAGTTCGCGCTGCCCCATGGGACTACGCACGTAGCGTCCGAGCAGAGCCCGCAAATCGTCAAACTCAAGCGCTTTTTCGGCTTGCACCTGAGTAGGCCCTCTCGATCACTTCGCGAGTCCCTTCCGTCATCTGATAATTGCCCAGCTGTTCGCGCCGGACCCATTCTACGCGCGCCACGTCGTCGGCCGCCTGAAGCTTTCCGCCGGTGATTTTGCACACGTAATCGACCAGAAGGTAATGATATTCGGTGCGCCCGCGCGCGTCTTTCATCACACGCTCGAAGACGCCGAACATCTCCATAGGCTTCACTTTCAACCCGGTTTCTTCCAGCACTTCGCGCCGGACCGCTTCATCCAGGCTTTCGCCCGTTTCGACCAACCCGCCCGGCAGCGACCAGTACCCCTTCAATGGGTGCCCGCCGCGTTCGACTAGCAAAATCGGACCGGTTTTTCCGCGACCGCGGAAAATCAACGCGCCGACGCCCGGCAGGGGATGTGCGGGATATCGTCTGGAAGTTTTAGATATAGCTTTACGGGGAATAAGGCACCGACCCCTTCACGCCCACACGAATGCGATACACCGATGTCCGCGCGGTGATATACAGCGTAGAGAAATCCGGATCGCCGAACGCCAGATTGGACGGGATCTCCGTCGTTTGGAAGGTGCGAACCAACTCGCCCTGCGGCGAATACACCAGTACGTTTTTCGCCGCGACGTAAATATTGCCCATCTCGTCCGTCTTGACACCATCCGGAACGCCAGGAATCTTTGAGATCACCACTCGCTCATTTGATCCTGCGCCCGTGCGGTCCAGGTCGAACGCATGAATCGACTGCCCGTCCGAATCCGACACATAGAGCGTCCGTCCGTTGGGCGAAAGCGCCAGCCCGTTGGGCCGTGTCTTCCACTTCGCAATAGCTTCGACTTGTCCTCGCGTAGTCACGCGAAAGACGCCGTAAAAGTCCAGCTCGCGGGTGTCTTCCTGATTGCCGAACGCTGGATCTGTAAAGTAGACGTTGCCATCGCGCCGGACTACGACGTCATTCGGGGCGTTGAAGCGTTTGCCTTCGAATCGCGCCGCGATCACCTCCACTTTGCCGTTCTTGGCTGTGCGGATAACGCGCCGCTCGCGGAATTCGCAGGTGTAGAGATTGCCCTTCTCATCGTAAGCATTTCCCGCCGTGCCGCCTGCATGACTGCCGATTTCGGAAACGCCCTTGCCCGGCGTGAACTTGTGCTGCTTGTCGGTGACCGTATCGCTGAACAACAGAAAATCCTCGAGCGACCACACTGGTCCATCCGCGAATCGCATGCCGTTGGCCACCACTTCCAGGGTGTATTGCGGAGGAGCTTGCCCCCAGGCAACGGCGGCCAACAACAATATGGCGGCGCGGGTCACTTTTTGTTGACGAGTGCGCTGTAATAATACACCGGCTGTTTACCGGGCTTCCACTTGATGTTGCATCCCGTAGCGGGACGCTGATCGGCTGTGGGGCGCGCGCCTTTCAGGAGCGCATCCATGGCGGCGCGCAGATCGCGACCGTCCACCGGAACGTTGTTCCCTGGCCTGCTGCCGTCGATCTGGCCGCGATAGGCCAGTCGATGGTCTTTATCGAACAGAAAGATATCGGGCGTACAGGCAGCAGTAAAACTGGTAGCCACGTCTTGCGTTTCGTCGTAACACAGAGGGAAGTTTAAGTCGAGCTCCTCCGCCATTTCCTTGAGCTTCTCCGGAGAATCGTCCGCGACAGATCCGGCGTCATTCGACGAGATGGCGATAATCGCCACTCTGCCCGCATAATCCCGGCCGATCCGCGCCAACTCGCTCTTGACGTGGATCACGTACGGGCAATGGCGGCAGATAAACATTACCAGGATCGGCCCGGGCGCGTCTTGTTGATTAATGTGCTGGGGAACGCGCACTATCTTCCCGGTGCGCACATCCGGCAAAGCGAACGAAGGAATCTCCGTCCCCAGTTCCATCATGGTGGAGGCCGTTAGCGACATACCAACATTGTCTCTCTACTTTAGAAGCTGTATCGAATCGCAAGTGACCCGTAGGAATTCCGCCGATACTCGCCCAGAAAATCATTCATGTCTCCGCGAATCCAGGCGACCCCGCCCGTCGCCCGCCAGTGCTGTCCGAACAGTTGCGAGTATTCGAAGCGCACGAAGGATCCCTCCGCCCGTACCGCCGTTTCGATCGCCAGACTGCGATTCGCGTCGATGGTCAATCCTGCACGCCCTACGAATGACTTCGCGAATCCGCGATCCGGCGCAAATTGCACCGGTGAGGCTGCGTCGCGCGTCACCACGCTGCCCGCGTAACCGCCGACGAAGGACCATTCTTTCACTTGTCGTTCGAGTTGGATTACGTAGAGCGCGTACTCTTCGGCTCCCGGAGTGGAGGAAGTAAAGTACGCCGCTTCGCCCTTTACCGTGACCCAAGGCAGAGGAACCGCGGCATCGCCTCCGTACAAACGCAAAGTCGGGTAAGTCCGGGTCAATTCAACGGATGCCGTCAGAGGAGTAAGCAGGGCATCGAAGGATGGAAGATTCTGATAACCATTGAAAAAACACAACGAGTACTCATATCCCGACCCAACATGATTCCAGCGAGCCCCAACCTGCGATCCGCCCGGATAGCGCGCGCCGGCATCGACGATGCTGACTCCCGCGGCTTGAGGCGGAAGCGCCGTCCAACGTTGGTCCAGCAACGGCGTGCGGCTGGGAGTGAACCACGGCTGCCAAACGAGATCGACAGTATTGCCGCCCGACTCATAGGTAACCCGTGCCGCCGTCACTCCGAGGAAGTCTGTATCCACCACGCTCGACAAATAATCCTTCGGCGCGAAGCGATCTGTCGGATTGAGAATGTCGGTCTTCCCCCAGCGGATCAGCTGCCGACCGATCTCGGCCGTCACCTTACCGCGATGAATGGTCGCGCTCAACCGTCGTACGGAGAACGCCGGACGCTGGATGCTGCGGTCATCCGCGTCGACAACGCCATCGCGTGCCGTTTGACGGTGCGAATCGGTGCGCGCATCGAAACCGCCGTTGAGCGTCAGCCACGGGGCGAACTTGTAAGAAGCCTCTTCGCGGAACAGGAGCTCATCCACCACACGACCGCTGTCATTCGGTGCGGTCTGCGGATACGCGACGGTCCGGTTCTCGATGAATCCGCGCTGCTCGAATGACTGCGAAAGGAGGGTCGCCAGCAAAAGGCCCGCGTCGATCATAAGTCGCGACGCAGAGCCTGCAAGGTGAAATCGTCGTCTTTCATCGGCAGGTTGTATTCGAGCTTCTCGTACTTCAGGATCGTCCGGCTCTTGCGCGTCACGTCGTACACTTCGGTCAAGCGCGCCGTCCAGATTCCCTTGATCTGCTCGTAGTTCTTGTAGTCGATCGTGCGGACTAGGCCTTTCTTGTTGTAGGCCTCGATCTTCACGAACGTGTAGTTGTCTTTCTTGATCCAGAAGTACGAGTACTCGTACTGCGACGATTTCCGCGGGCGCGATTCCAGCTTCCACATCCCGTCTTCATCCGCCAGGAGTTTGTAATCGTATTGATCGACGTCGCGCTCTTCCAGATCCTCGAAGCTGAAATCTGTACCGAAGAAGCGCGTCGAGCGGTCCTGTAGTGCGATCCGTTGATCCCGTCCGATCGCCGGCCGCCACATCCACTGGTCGCTGGCGCGGTCGGGATGATTCACGATCAACAGGCCCACACCTTTCACCTCAGCCGGAGCCGTGAAACGCAGAATCGCTTTGCTGTTTCCGAACGATCCGATGCGCTGATAGACCCAGCGTTTGGTGGCCACCTGGTTGCCTTGGCTGGTCACCTCCAAAGTTCCTTCATAGCGCTGCGAATCCGAATGCTGGCGCTTCTGGACTTCGATAATGATCTGCCTGGGGTCTTGCGCCACCAGCGGCACTGCCAGCAATAGCAAGAGAAACCTATTCATACTCCAGCGCCTCGATGAGTGATCCACGCACTGCACTTTCGGCCGGACCCAGCGCTGCTAAAAGAGCCGAGCCCAAAATCACAGGAATCAGGATCAGCGCCGTCTGGAACGGATATGCGTATGAAATGCTGATGCCGACCAGGTCCCTGCGCGCGATCTCGATGCTGTAAAACAGTTGCACTGCGCCGAGCGCCAGGCCCAGCAAGACGCCAATGGCCCCGATCGCGATGGCCTCCATCCATATCGTGTGGCGGATTTGGTTGCGCAGTCCACCTACCGCTTGCAGGACGCCCAGTTCGCGCCTCCGGTCGGTGATCGAAACGGTCAGGGCGTTGACGATGCCCAGGATCGCGACCAACACGGCCACCGCAGTTTGCACGTTAGTCAGCCCGAACCATTGGTCCGTCAGTTTCGTGATGAAATCGCGCACTTCGCGGTTGGTCAGCACAAACAATCTCTGTTGACCGCCGAACGCCTGGAGAATTCGCTGGCGGACTTGGCCTGCATCAGCGCCCGGCGTCACATATACGCGGAAAACGTTTACCGAATCGTCGTGCCAGTAGCGGATAAAAAGGTCCCGGTTGAGCAGCAAGGTTCCCTGCTGATCGGAAAAATCGTCGACTACGCCTACAATGGGCAACCGCAGGATCCCGGCAGGAGCGGGAATCTCCAATACCTCGCCCATATGCGCGTCGTGCAGCCGCGCGAAATTTGCCGACACGACTACACCCTTCTCCTCCGCAGTCAGCCGATACATTTCATCCGAGTTTCCTTCCACCGGAGGCAGATGAACGCGTTTCGCCACCAAGCCTACATCAATGGCGATCACCATAATGGGGGCGTTCTTCACCATCACCCGCACGCTGCGCACCGGCTGCACTTCGGCGACGCCTTCGATCGCGCGCAGGCCGTCCGCCAGCGAGGCAGGGAACACGAAACTCCGCGACGACAGGGTTTCGGCAGTGGTCACGAAGAAATCCGGATTGAGGGCGATACGCATCCATTCTGCGAGCGAATCGTAACTCGACCGGGCCAGCCCACCTAGCGAAATCACCAGCGCGAGCGACAGCATCAACGCGGCGATCGTGCCGGATGTCCGCCGAGGCGCCTGAATTAAGCTGTCGGCTGCCAGCGCGCCTTCTACCGGCCGCAGTCCTGCTAACAGCGGGCGCAACGCTCGCGACAGCCAGAACGACAGCGCGGGCGAAAGCAGAACTGCCGCGAGAATCGCCAGCACGTAGCCGATGTATGTCATGATTCCGAAACGGTTGAACGCGAACGCTGCGACGGAAGCGACTCCAAACGCCATCGCCCATCTGCGCCGCGTGCGATTCTCGCCTTCGCCCAGCGATTGGAACCCGCCCTTTTGCAATGCCTTCACGGGATCTACACGGGCCGCGCCACGAGCCGGGAGAACCGCCGCAACCAGGCTCGTGACCAACCCCATCGCCATCGCTGTGCCGATTAACCACGGATCGAGGGTCAGATCACCGGGACTTTGCGCGACTCCGTAAATCTCGGTGAGCATGCCGCCGATGTATCCCGACATGGCACGCGCCATGACGATTCCGAACAACACTCCGACACATGTTCCCGCCAAACCCGCGATCGCACTTTCCGTCAAGAACAGCGTCCGGATCTGGCCGCGTGTCGCTCCCAGCGCGCGCAGGATTCCGATCTCCGTGCGACGTTCCGTCACCGCGATCGCGAAGGTGTTGTAGATGATAAACATCCCGATGAACAGCGCGAACACGCTGGTGATATTGGACGCCAGCGCGTACATCCGCGACGTCGATTCGAACTGCTGCCCGCGGGAGCTGGGGGGTTCCACCTGAAAGCCCGATCCAAGCAGCGCCTGCAATTTGGCGGTAGCGTCCTCGAGACGAGTGCCTTCTTCCAGCGCGATATCAATCCGGTCGAACTTACGGCCGCGCCCGAACATCTTCTGCGCCGCGTAGATGTCCATGATCGCCAGGTCTCCGCCAAACGCGCTCGCCAGGCCGCCCGGCTTCATGATCCCGCGCACCGTGAATACCTGGTCACCTTGCATCGTCCGCATCGGCAGCTTGCTGTTCACTGCCAGCCCATGTTCGTCGGCGAATTTCTTAGTTACCATCAGCGAATCGGGCTGCGCGAGAAATATCAAGGGATCGTCGATCGCATCGTCGTTGCCTTCCAGATCGTAGCTGCGAATGCTGCGGTCCCCAAGCATGTCTACGCCTAGAATCAGCAGATTGTTCTGGCCAGTGCCGACGGTGGCTTCGATAACCGGCGCGGCTGCGCGAACCTCGGGAAGCTCACGGACCTTGTCGAGCACGTCTTCATCGAATCCGGCATCCCCGGCCGTTATCTGGAGCTGGGCAGCACCCGCGATGCGGTCGATGGTCTGGTTAAATGCTGCCAGCACGCTCTTGTTCGCGGTCCGCATTCCCACGAAAACGCCGACCCCGAGCACGATGCCTGCTGTGGTCAGCAAACAGCGCAGCAGATGCTTGCGCGCGTAGGGCCAGCTGATCAGACGCAGTAAAATCATCGGGTAACTTCTTCTCTACTTATTTCCGGCCTGCGTGTGTCCGCGAACACACGGCCGTCGAGCAGTTGGATCGTGCGTGGGCAACTGTTCGCTACAGTCTTATCGTGGGTGACCACCAACACCGTCGCTCCCAGCCGGTCGTGCAGATCATGAATCAGCTTCAGGATCTCTGCGCCCGTCTGAGTATCCAGATTTCCAGTGGGCTCATCCGCAAGCAGTATCGGCGGATACACGCTGAGCGCGCGCGCGATTGCCACGCGCTGACGCTCGCCGCCTGAAAGCTCATCCGGCAAGTGATCCACACGGTTGCCGAGCTTGACCGTGTCAAGCAGCTCCCGGGCGCGCTCCTCGACTTTCTTTCGCGGCCATCCACGCAGATGCAGCGGCAGCGAAACATTTTCCAGGCAGGAAAGCGTCGGCAGCAGATTGAAGAACTGGAAAATGAAGCCGATCTTGTCGCGACGCACGCGCGTC